>JBIPNU010000017.1:0-12404 GCA_044370615.1 Burkholderiales bacterium | reverse complement strand
CGGCTCACCCCGCGGATCGGGGCACGGGCCGGCGCGGGGCCGGTACAGGCCCCGGTGTCAGGCCTCAGCGGTGTCGCGTGCGGTGCAGGGCATCAGGCACGCGGCGTGCGGTGTCCGGCGTATGCCGTAATCCCCGTGCAGCGGTCGACCTGCGGTCTGCCGCAGGCCGTGCGAAGACTCCGGCGCGCCGCGCTCGACCAGCCCCGTCGAGCCTGCCGCGACTGCCCCGGCGCGCGCTGCCCGCGACTGCGCGCCTGCGCGGACAGCGCATCCGCGGATCATGGCATCGCGTTCAGGCGCTTGTAGCGCCGGACGAGGTCATGTCCGGCCTCCACCGGCAGCGGCACCAGCGGCCCGCGGCCGTGCGGGCAGCGGAGGTCCTCGACGGCGCCGAACAGGCGACACATCAGGGGCCGGTTCGCGTGCACGTCGCATCCGCCCTTCAGCGAAAAGGCACAGCACCCATCCGCCCGCTCAGGCGGCGGTTCCGTCAACCCGGCCGCGCGCAACTCGTGCGTGCTCCACGGAACCGGACCGCAGCAGTCGGTGCAGCCCTCGATGCACTCGAAGGACGGGATGCGGGCGTACAGGCGCGCGTGGACGGCCGCCACCCGCTGCGCTTCGCGGCTCGCCCTCACGGGATCAGGCCGGCCAGCCTTCGAGCAGGTCGACCGGATTGCCGAACCGGCTCGCCGCCTCGACCACGCGCGGATCGCGCAGCGCGGTCAGCAGTCCGTCCTGGATCAGGACCCGGTCGCCCGCGGTCACCGTCGAGTCGAGCGCGATCAGGTCCATGTGGATCGGCGGCTCCTCCCAGTCGGGCATCGCGCGACGAATGTACGCGCTCGGGCGCGCGAGTTCGATGCCGTAGTGCAGGGCACCGGGCGAGTTCGATCCGGCCGGATAGATGCCCTGGCGCGGAGCCTTCGGATTGAAGCCGCAGCCCAGTTCGACCAGCACGCCGTCCACCAGCATGTCGCGCAGGGTCCGCGCGTCGTCGGACTGCCCGCGCACCTCGGTGATGCGGTCGTTCTCGAACACGACCGCGACCCGCTCGTCGAACGGTCGCGGGAAGCCCACCGCGCCCTGCGGATAGACGATGCCGTTGACCGGGTTGCGGGTGGCGCCGCGGTCCATGCGCGCCCCCAGCGTGGTGCGGTCATAGATGTTCGGGCCGTGCGTCGGCACCCAGTGCACGTAGGCCCCGGGTTCCTCGGCGGTCGTCTGGCCTCGCCAGCGGTTCGACGACAGCATGTTCTCGCGCATCTCCGGCGTGAAGCGGGCGGTCCAGTCGGTGCCGCGCGGGTCGGTGATGCGCAGCGTGAAGGCCTCGCCCTGCGGATACTGGTCGCGGGTGGCGCGGGTGATCTCGCCGACGAGTTCGGCCGGAAATCGCGCCTGCGGCGTCTTCAGCACGTCGATGCTGCGGAAGTAGGTCATCTTCACCGTGCGCTGGCCGGTGTCGCGCCGGACCTTCAGGCAGTACGGGTCGCCGATCGAGGCCGACCAGGTGGAGACCACGAGCGAGGACCGCTCGTAGATCGTCTTGAACTCGTCGGGAAACCGGCCATCGTTCCACTGGCTGCTCACCAGCATCTCGGGCTGCACGCCGCGGGCACGCGCAAGCCCTCCGATCGCGGAGAACACGCGCGGATCGATCAGCGGATCGGACAGGAACAGCACGCGGTCGTCGGGACGGATCGCGAACACCCGCGCCATGTTGTCCACGGCCTGGAACCACTGCTCGGTGAGCACGGTCTCGTTCGTGTTCTGCGGCGGCATGCTCCGCCACGCGGCGAATGCGTCGCTCATGGGTATCTCCGTGATCGTATGCCCGACACGCTCACTGGGCGGTGATGCCCAGCCTGCGGATCAGGCGGCCGTAGCGCTCGAAATCCGACCTGAGCAGCGAGGCGAACTGCTCGGGGGTATCCGAGGTTGCCTCGAACCCCAGTTTCGCGAAGCGCTCGCGAACATCCGGCGCCTTCGCCGCCTGCGCGAGCACCGCGTGGATGCGGGTGACGATCTCCCTCGGCGTGCCGGCCGGCGCCAGGAAGCCGAAGCGACCCTCGGCCACCACGTCCTTGAACCCGGATTCGATCAGCGTCGGCACGTCCGGCGCCGACGGCGAGCGCACCCGCCCACCGGTCGCGAGCACCCGAAGCTTGCCGGCGCGCACCATCGCGTCGACCTGTCCGAGGTCGGCGACCATCATGTCCACCTCGCCTGCGACCATCGCGCCGATGCCGGGCACCATGCCCTTGTAGGGCACGTGCACCATGTCGAGCCCGGCCGCGGCGGCGAACAGTTCGGTCGCCAGATGCGACACCGAGCCCGCCCCGGAGGTCGCGTAGCTGATCGCCTGCGGCTTCGCGCGTGCGAGGCGGACCAGGTCGGCGACGCTGCGCGCCGGCACCCGCGGGTTGACCGCGAGCACGTAGGGGGCAAGGGCGACGTTGGAGATCGGCGCGAAGTCGCGCAGCGGGTCATAGGCGAGCTTCGCGTAGAGGTGGGGCGCGAAGGCCAGGCTGCTCTGCCCGGCCACGAGCAGCGTATGGCCATCGGGCGTCGCGCGCGCGACGAAGCCGGTGCCAAGCGTCGCGCCCGCCCCGCCCCGGTTCTCCACCGTGAAGGGCACGCCGAAAGCCTCGGCCAGCTTGCCCGCCATCGTGCGGGCGATGATGTCGTTGGGCCCGCCGGGCGCGAACGGCGACACCACGGTGACTCCGCGCACCGGCCAGGCCGCCGGTCCCTGGGCGCTCGCGATTCCCGCCCCGGCGAACAGCGCCAGCAGCGCCGTCGCGCCCGGGAAACGACGCGCGAGTGTGCGGCAGGTGGCAGGCGGCGAAGCAGTCATCGGCGACAGACAGCAGCGGAATCCGGGGAGCGGGGACGATAGCACTCGCGCCTCGGCAGCGGCAACGCGTGATCACAGCCCGTGGCGGACGGCTCCCCGGCGGAGTTCGGCCCGCGACGCGTGCCCGCCGGCTGGATCGGGTCGACACTCCCCGCGCGCGTGGCGCGGGCGCCCGCACGCGCCAGCGCCCGCGCCCCTGTCCGGGCGGATCGCGCGCGCCCGCGCGAGGCCACGGATCAGCACGGGCGCGCTTCAGCCCAGATGCTGGCGGAAGAAGCCGACCGAGCGCTCGAGCGCAAGATCGGCCTCGGCCTTGCGGTAGGGGATGCCGCCGTGGCGGGCGAACGCATGATCGGCGTCCGGGTACTTGTGGATCGTCACCCAGGGGCTGGGCGAGAGTCGCCGCTCGAGCAGTTCGTTCACCTCCGCCTGCACCCAGCGATCCTTCATCGCCATGTGCAGCATGAACGGACGGTGCAGGTTCGGCGCCTCGCGGATCCGGTGCTCGATGTAGGTGCCGTAGTAGGCGACCGCGCAGTCGATGTCGGTGCGGCAGCACATCAGGTAGCAGAGCTTGCCGCCCAGGCAGTAGCCGACGCTGCCCACGCGGCCGTTGCCGCCGGCGATCGTGCGCAGGAAGGCCATCGTGTCCTCCATGTCGCGCACGCCGAGGTCGTAGTCGAAGTCGTAATAGAGGTCGAACGCCTTCCTCACGTCGCCCGGATTGCGATCGGAGAGTTCGACACCAGGCTCCTGCCGCCAGAACAGGTCGGGCACGAGGCAGATGTAGCCCGCTTCCGCGAATTCCTGAGCGTGCCGGCGCATGGTGTCGTTGACGCCCCAGATTTCCATGATCGCGATGATCGCGCCGGTAGGCGTGCGGTCGGGCCAGGCGACATGGGCGCCCATGACGCCGTCGCGCAACTGGACGCGGATCTTTTCGGTACGCATCGATGTCCCCTGGTGTGCGAAGGAGCGCACTGTATCGCTGCCCGCGTCATTCCGCACGCATCCGCGTCTCGCGAACGATCCGACCCAGTCGCTCGATCTCGGCGCGGGTGAACGCGTCGAGCTCGGCCGCGCTGCCAGGCAGGGACTCGAGCCCCATCTCCGCGAAGCGCGCGCGCACCTCGGCCGAGTCGAGCGCGCGGCGAGCCTCGGCGTTGAGCCGGCGCAGCACGGGCGCCGTCACGCCGGCGTTGGTGACCAGCGACCACCAGGATTCGAACGCGTAACCCGGGAGACCCGCCTCGGCCACGGTCGGCAGGTCGGGGGCGAGCGGCGTGCGCTGGGCGCCGGTGACCGCCAACGCGCGCAACCGACCGGCCTTGATGTGCTGCACCACCACCGGCATGCTCGCGAAGATCAGCTGGATGTTGCCCGCGAGCAGGTCGTTCACCGACTGCCCGGTACCCTTGTAGGGCACATGGGTGATCTCCACCTTCGCCATGTGCGAGAACATCACGCCGCTGATGTGCGAGGGCGTTCCGTTGCCCCCGGAACCGAAGTTGAGGCGCCCCGGCTGGGCGCGCGCAAGCCGGATCAGCTCGGCCACCGAGGCGGCAGGCACCGACGGATGCAGCACCAGCGCGGTCGGGCCGATCGCCACCCGCGAGATCGGGGCGAAGTCGCGCAGCAGGTCGTAGCCGGGGTCGCGAAACAGGGTGGCGTTGATCGCGTTGGTCACGCTGGTGATGAGCAGGGTATAGCCGTCGGGGGCGGCGCGCGCGGCGATCTGCGTGCCCAGATTGCTGCCGGCACCGGGCCGGTTGTCGACCAGCACCGCCTGCGCGAGCCCGTCGCCCATCTTCTGCGCGAGCACCCGCGCGATGAGATCGCTCGACCCGCCCGGGGGAAACGGGGCGACCAGCCGGATCGGACGGCTGGGGTACGCGCCGGCCGACTGCGCCCACGCCACCGGGGTCGCGATCAGACCGATGCCGATGCCGACGAGGCAGCGACCCGCGCGCCTCCACGGCCGAAGGGTTGCGGGTGCAGGTACCGGCATGGTCTCGCGCGCTCCTCTGTGCCCTCGTGCCCGGATCGGGCGGTACGCAGCGCCCGCGCAGCGTCGCGCCGCGGCGTGCGGCCTCGACATCCCGGCGATGATCCACCGAGCCTCGCCGAACCTCCCGCGCCTGCGCGCCGGCGACGACACGGCCGCCATCGACCCCGCATGCTCGCGGAGTCGCTCCGCCGCCAGCCATACTGTGCACCGGCGCGCGGGCATCCGTCCACCGGCCCGTCACGGCACCTCCAGCGGGTCGACGCTTACCGCGTGCGCCGGGCGCCGAACGCGGTCCCCGCGCTCCGGGCGCCACGCGCCTGCGGGCCCGGCCGAGGCTAGCCGATCGGTCGCAGCACGTCCTCCGTGCAGTAGTCGGGGCCGTCGCTCAGGCGGCTCCAGTACGACCGGTGCGCATCGCTGCCCGGGGGCCACTGCTCGAGGAAGGCCTTCAGCATGTCCTCCCGATCGACCTCGATCGCGATCGCCTCGGCATGCAGCGGCCCGATCCGCACCGCAGCCCGGCACAGGGCGGCGTCGCCCGGTCGCACCGACAGCCGGGTCAGCAGGCCTGCAGCCTGGTGCCGGAAATTCGGCATCCCGGCCGCGCCGTTGTTGAGGATCCAGTACGGCTCTGCCTCGGCGCCCGCCGACGCGGAGCCTTCGGCCGATGTGCGGCGCAGCGGCTGGAACACCGGCAGGCAGGTGTGGCTGCACGCGAACACGTCCACGCTCGCCTCGTCGAAGTCGGTCCGCGCCTGCGCGCGCGCCGGTGCGTCGCGCAAGTGCTCCTGCGCGAATCCCCATCCGGCGAGCGATCGTGCATCGCCATGCACCACCGCGACCCGCACGCCCGCGACATCGGCGCGCAACCCCATCGGCAACCGGGACAGCGCGAGCCTGGCCTGCGCATCGGCAGCCGCGCGCAGCCGTTGCAGGATGCGGTTCGAACGCTCGACCACGCCCTCGTCGACCCACGAGGGATACGCACATCCGCACCCGGCCCCGTCGTCCTCGCCTGCCAGTTCCGTCTCCACATTGCCGCGCAGCGCGGCGTGGGCCAGCACGCCCCGCTGGACTCGCTCGAACAGCACCGGATCGACATCGAACCAGTGGAAGTCGCCATTGAAGACCAGCCGCTTGCGACCGGGCTCGGCCTCGAACAGCGCATGCACTTGCGCCAGCGCCTGTGCATTTCCGTACAACCCGCCCACCACGTAGAGGGTCTCCAGATCGCGCCATGACGGGTCGGCAGGCTCGGCAAAGGTCGCTGGCCGATAGCGGTAGTGCAGCGGGCAACTGCGCCCCGGCCCTTCCCCCGCGGGGCGCGCATCCATCAGCAGCGCTCCGCCGCGGCGTGAAGGGCCGCAGGAAGGACACGATCCGCAGGCGTCACCGCCCTCGCCCGTTCGACCGCATACAGCGCCGCCAGCGCAGCGCCGTCCACGGCCGCCACCGGTGCGTCGAGCACGATGCGCCCTCCCGCGACGCCGATCACGCGCGTGGCGACTCGCGGCAACAAGCCCGGGTCATGCACGACCGTGACCACGGCAACACCCGCGTCAAAGCCCGCGAGCATCCCGCAGGCGACCTCCGTCCCGGTCGGATCCAGCGCGGAGGTCGGCTCGTCGGCCAGCACCAGGCGCGGGCGCTGCATCAGCAGCCGGGCGAGCGCCACGCGCTGACGCTCGCCACCGGAGAGGCGATCCGCGCGAACCTCGGCGCGAGCGGACAGGCCGACCCGGTCCAGCGCAGCGCCCGCGCGCGCGCGGATGTCTCGCGGGTACAGCCGGGTCCACGCCCGCCACGACGGCATGGCAGCGGGGTCGCCGAGCGCTCCGAGCACCACGTTCTCCCGGGCGGTCAGCCGTGGCACCAGATGCAGGCCCTGCATCACCTGCCCGATCTGCGCGCGCAGCGCCCGCCACTGTGCCGCACTGGGCGCGGGATCGGCCTGCGGGCCGATCGAGCGGCCGAGGATGGATACGCAGCCGCGAGAAATCCGGCAGGTGCCCGCCAGCACGCGCAGCAGGGTGGACTTTCCGGCGCCGTTCGCGCCGATCACGCCGATGCGCTCGCCGGCGTCGATGCGCAGCGCGGGCACGTCGACGAGCACCCGGCCGCCCGCCGATGGCGCCGTCACCACCACGTCGCGAAGATCGACCGCCGGCGCATCCCCGGCGCTCACTGCAGCCCCCGGCGGATCGCGCCCGACAGCGCATCGAAGACGCTCACCAGCGCGACGATCACGATGAGCAGCGTGGCAAGCCGTCCCCACTGGAACAGGCTGACCGCCTCGGTGATCAGCAGGCCGAGGCCGCCCGCCCCGATCAGGCCCAGCACTGTCGAGTCGCGGATGTTGAACTCCCACACGTACAGATGCGTGCCCACGAACTGCGGCAGCACCGCGGGCCACACCGCGCTGAAGAACACCTGCAGCGGTGGCGCACCGGTGGCGCGCACCGCCTCGATCGAGGCCATGTCCAGCGCTTCGATGCTCTCGACGAAGAGCTTGCCGCAGGTACCCATCGAGTGCAACGCGATGGCGAGGATGCCGGCCGTCGGCCCCAGGCCCACCACGCCCACCAGGATCAGTCCGAACACCAGCGTGTGCACCGACCGGCAGGCGCGCAGCACCCCGGCGGCCGCAGCGCTGACCGCACGCGGTACGCCGAGCGTGCGCGCCGCGAGCACGGCCAGCGGCAGCCCGAGCAGCGAGGCGAGCAGCGAGCCCAGCGTCGCGATCTGGAAAGTGACCCAGGTGGCCCGGGCGGTGGCGGCGAGGAACTCGCGCTCGAGCGCTCGCGGATCCTCCACCCGCAGCAGCCGGCCGTCGTCGGCGCGGTACTCGAGACGCTCGGGCCCGAACCAGGCGTCGAGGAAGCTCGGCTGCGCGAACTGCGCGAGCGAGGCGCGCAGGTTGTCCCAGGGGTTGCGCCCGAACGAGAGGTCGCCGGCTGCCACCAGCGTCAGCAGGCAGAGCGCCACCAGCGCGGCGAAGGCCACGCACAGCGCGAGGAAGCCGAGACGGCCGCGTTCGACCGCGCGGCCGGGCCTGTACGCCGGCGCCCTCGCAGTCCCGCTCACCGCGGCTTCAGGCGACCGGTCGCCAGACCGGCCTCGCGGATGGGCGTGTAGCGCGCGTTGTCCGACACCACGAAGCCGGTGTAGGGCACCGGCAGCAGCCCCGGCTCCGACTTGAGCAGCCCGCCGACGTCGGCCAGCGCCGCCTGCAGCGTGCGCACGAAGCCGGCGTCCTTCGCGAGCGACGCGCTCACCGCGACCGCGTCGTTGGGCAACGGCGGGGACTGCCAGAGGATGCGGCTGCGCTCGGCGCGGATCAGCCCCTGCCGGATCATCTCGTCGCGGTTGCGGTTGAAGTCGGCACCGGCGTCGATCTGCCCGGCGGTGACCTGGGTCTGGATCGCCTGATGGCGGGTGTACAGCACGCGTCCGAAGTGACGCGCGGGATCGATGCCCCTCTGCATGAAGAAGTGCATCGGGACCAGGAAACCGGAGGTGGAGCCCGGGTCCCCGAAGGCGAAGCTGCGGCCCCGGCCCCTCGCGCCGAGGAGGTCCTCGATCGTATTCAGCCCCGAGTCCGGGTGGGTGACGATCATCGCGAAGTCCTCGGGGCGCCCCTCGGAGAGGATGGTGGCGACCGCCTGCGCATCGGCGTGATGGTTGGCGAGCACGAAGCCCCACGGGCCCATCAGGGCGATGTCCGTCTCGCCGGTGGCGAGCGACTTCGCGAGGCCTTCCCAGGTGTCGACCGTGCGCAGGTCGACCGCCCGACCGAGCCGCCGCGACAGGTGCGCGGCCAGTGGCCGATAGGTGGCGTCGTTGCGTTCGCGGTCAGGCTGGAACAGGCCGACGCCGAAGATCAGGCGCTTCGGGTTCGCATGCAGCGACGCCGGCAGCAGGGCGGCCACGGCGGCCGTCGCGGCGCGGCCCGTCAGGCGGCGTCTC
Organism: Burkholderiales bacterium; assembly: GCA_044370615.1. Lineage (GTDB taxonomy): Bacteria > Pseudomonadota > Gammaproteobacteria > Burkholderiales > CAIKXV01 > CAIKXV01. The sequence goes on along the minus strand of JBIPNU010000017.1, from coordinate 3,573 downwards.
GACATCGAGATCATCGTTCGGTACCCGGGCTGGATGAAGGAGGGAGGAGCCAGGCGGCACGATCGGCACGCGAACACGGCGGGCGCGCGTGACGACTGTCGCCGATACAGTACGCCGCGGAGCCTTTCGCGGTTACACCGCCCGGTGTCTGACCCCTGCGGTGGTGACGGGCCGGACGCGCACGCCTGCCCGAGCGGAGCCTGCCAGGAGCGGTCCGGTCACCGGACTGCGCGTCAACGCGGCGCGCGCGCGGCAGGGCGCTCATGCTCGACGCTGCGCAGGCAGACGATCGCGAGCAGCGCGGGGCCGGTCAGGGACGCGAAGGCGATGCCGTAGTCCCGGGTGACCGCGTAGAGCAGCGCGAAGATCGCCGGCCCGATGAACTTGCCGATGTTCACGTAGAGCAGCGTGCCGCTGACGACCGCGGCGACCCTCCCGGGCGGGGCATGGTGGCCGACGTCGGCCATCAGGATGCCGGCCCACGCACCCGACACCACGCCCAGCACGGTGAACAGGCCGAAGACCATCGGCAGCGACCAGCTCGGCCCCAGCGACAGGAAGACGACGCTGGTGCCGAACATCGCCCAGGCGACCCACGACATCACCCGGACGGCGCTGCCGATACGGTCGGCGACCCACCCGGCCACCATGCGACCGGCCGCATTGGTCAGCTGGACGGTCATCAGCACCAGGCCTGCGGTCACCAGCGAGAGATCCAGCGCCACCACGCAGACGACGACGGTGAACGTCGCCACGCAGAACTGCGCCCAGCAGAAGGCGAGACCGGTCAGCGACAGCGCCCGCAGGCGGGGTTCGCGCCAGTTGGCCAGCAGCCCGTCGAGCAGGCGCGGCGCGAGGATGGCCTGCCGCGCGTCGCGGTCGTCGTCCCAGCGACGACGCCCCGCCTGCAGCAGCAGGATGGCCACCCCGAGCATCACCAGCGCCACCACCGCCGCGGCGCGCCAGCCCAGGTGCAGCGCGATGGCCGGCCCCACCAGCGCGGAGAGCACACCGCCCATCGGCACGCTCGTCTGCTGGATGGAGAACAGCAGGTTGCGTCGCTGCGGCGGCGAGAACCGCACCAGCAGCGCCGAGGCAGCCGGCGCAAGCAGGCCGAAGCCGATGCCGATCACCAGGGCACCGGGCAGCAGGAAGCCGATCGAGGGCAGCAGCGTGAGCAGCGTCCCCGCCGCCACCAGCCCGTGTCCGAACTGCGCCGCACGAGCGGCCCCCACGCGGCGGCTGAGATTGCCCACGGACACCAGCGAGATGATCAGGCCGAGGCTCACCACGCTGATGTGGTAGCCCACCAGCGAGGCGTCGACCTGGTACTCACCGGCAACCAGCGGGGCCACCGCGGGCAGGGTCATCATCGCCATGGCCGCCATCGAGTGGCTCATGGTGAGCGTGAACACCAGATACGCCAGCGCGCCACCGGTGAGCGGCGCCTGGCTCGCGACCTCGGTCGCCAGGGACGTCGAATCCATGCGCCGAGTGTGCCCCGCTTCGCGCGCGCGCGCTCGATCCGCAGCCGGTCGGTTTCGCCGAACCCGGGGCGGGGTCGCCGCCGGAGCGCGTGCCCGCTATGCTCGGCCTCGCGAGCGCCCGCGCGAGGTCCGTTCAGGACCCGCGTGCCGCGAGCGCCGCGCGGTCCACGTCCAGCCCGGTACCCCCCCATGCCCCGTCAGCAACTCGCGGCGATCGTCGCGATCATCTCCTCTGCCTACTGGGCGCTGGTGGCCCTGCAACGGGCATCGGCCGAGAGTGGCGCTTCGCCCGCAGTGCCCGTCGCCCTGTGCGTGGGCTTCGCGCTGCTCGGCGCCGTGCTCTGGCGCGCGCGTCGCTAGGGGAATTCCACCGCGAGGGCATCGCAGCAGGGCATGCGCCGCGCGGCCGCGAGCGAACGACGCGGCGTCATCGGCCTCGCGCGGTCGCAGGCCGGCATCCGGGGCGACGAAAGTCCTGCCCGGGACGCCGGAAGGGCTCACCCGTCGCGGGGCAGGTCCTTCGCAACCGCACGGAGTCGCGAGGGAGCCCGCGCCCGGGCAGGCGGGCGCGGGGCTCGTCGCGCCGTCGGGGCCTGCGGATCCGCGTCGACGGTGGCGGGCACCCCGCCGCGGTCGACGGAGGCTGGCATGCGCGGCGTTCCGGCGCGATGATTCGCCCTCCGGGTCGCCATCCGCGAACCCGTCGCACCGTTCGAGGACATTGCCGATGAACCCACAGCGAACTGCCCGCATCACGATTCCCGCCTTCCTTGCCGGCCTGTTCGTGGCCAGCGGCCTTGCGCCCGCGCCCGCCGCGCTCGCCCAGGAGTGGCCGTCTCGCCCGTTGCGCGTGATCATTCCCTACCCGGCAGGCGACACCGGCGACGTCATCGTGCGGCTGATCTCCAGCCAGCTCGCGCAGCGACTGGGCCAGCCGGTGGTCGCGGACAACCGGGCGGGGGCCAGCGGGCAGGTCGGACTGGAGCTGGCCGCCCGCGCCCAGCCGGACGGCCATACGCTCAGCGTCGGCCAGGCGGGCAACGTGGCCGCCGCGCCACACACGGCCCGCAAGCTGGGCTACGACCCGCTGCGCGACTTCACGCCGATCGCGCTCGTCGCGCGCAATCACCTCGCGCTGGCTGTCCACCCGTCCACGCCGTATCGCACCGTGCCCGAGCTGATCAGCTGGGCGAAGGCGAACCCCGGCAAGCTCACCTTCGGCTCCAACGGCGAGGGAGGCTTCCCGCACCTGTCGTTCGAACTGTTCCGGGTACAGGCCGGCTTCACCTACCTGCACGTGCCGTACAAGGGCTCGGGGCCGGCTGTCGCCGACGTGATCGGCGGACAGGTGAACGCGGTCATGGCGGCCTACACGACGCTGGCCGCCCACGCGCGCGCAGGCAAGGTACGCATGCTCGCCATCACCCATGACGCGCGCATGGGCGCGGTACCCGACGTGCCCACGATCGGCGAGTTCGTGCCCGGCTACAGCTCGCACGGCTGGTTCGGGTTCCTCGGCCCGGCGGGGTTGCCTGCCCCGATCGTCAACCGGCTCAACGAGGAGATCAACCGCGCAGTGCGCCTGCCGGAAATCGCCGAGCGCATGGCGACCGCCGGCCTGGACGCGGTGACCGAGCCCCCGAAAGTCTTCGGTGAACTGATCCGCGCCGAGCATGCGAAGTACGGCAAGCTCACGCGTGCGATCGGCTTCAAGCCCCAGTGAACGCGCGCACGCGAGCAGGAGCATGTCCATGACCGTTACCGCCCGCGCCCCGATGCGCCCGCTGCGCCTGGACCACGTGGTCCTCAAGGTAAGCGACCTCGTACGTGCCGAGGCGTTCTATTCGCGCCTGCTCGATGCCAGCGTCGAGCGCCGGCTGCAGACCCCGGTGGTGCTGGTGCAATTGCGCATCGGCGAGTCCCTGCTCGATCTCGTGCCCGGACGCCAGCCCGGTGACGGCGAGAACATGGATCACTTCTGCATCCGGGTCGAACCCTTCGACGCCGAGGCGATCCAGGCGCACATCCGCGCCTGCGGCGGCACGCCCGAGCGCCACGCCGAGCTGTATGGCGCCGACGGCTACGG
>JBIPNU010000390.1:0-3423 GCA_044370615.1 Burkholderiales bacterium | reverse complement strand
ACTTGAACTCGGGGATCTTGCCGAACGGATCGAGCGCCGGGTTCGTCAGCAGGTTCGCTGCCGCCTCGTGGTAGCAGAACGGAACGAACACCGCGCCGCGCGGGATGCCGTCATCGGCCCGCGCGTCCAGGCTGATGCGCCCGCGACGGGACTCCACCGTCACGACCGCCCCCGGCTCCACGCCGGCCTCGTCGATGTCCAGCGGGTGCATCAGCACCACCGGATCGGGCTCGATCGCGTCGAGCACGCTCGCGCGCCGGGTCATGGCACCGGTATGCCAGTGTTCGAGCTGGCGCCCGGTGATCAGCACCATCGGGAACTGGGCGTCCGGGCGCTCGGCGGCGGGAATCACGTCGGCCGGGACGAACTTCGCGCGACCGGTGGCGGTCGGGAAGCGATCCACGAACACGGTGGGTTGGCCCGGATCGCCCTCGCGCTCGCACGGGTAGGTGACCGACCCGTCGCGCTCCAGGCGATCCCAGGTGATGCCGGCGATGCTGGGCATCGCCCGGCGCATCTCGTCGAACAACTGGGATACCTCGGAGTAGTTCCAGTCGAGACCCATCGCCCGCGCGATGTCCTGGATGATCCAGAGGTCCTCGCGCGCCTCGCCGGGCAGCGGCAACGCTCGCCGGCCGAGCTGCACCATGCGGTCGGTGTTGGTGACGGTGCCCGACTTCTCCGGCCAGGCCGAAGCCGGCAGCACGACGTCGGCGAGATAGGCCGTCTCGGTGAGGAAGATCTCCTGCACCACCAGGAAGTCCAGGCTTGCCAGCGCCTCGCGCGCGTGGTTGAGGTCCGGGTCGGACATCGCCGGGTTCTCGCCCATCACGTACATGCCGCGGATCTCCCGACGCAGCGCGGCGTTCATCACCTCGACCACCGTGAGGCCCCGCCTGGGATCGAGCGGCACGCCCCACAGCTGCTCGAACTTCGCGCGCGACTTCTCGTCGTCGACGAACTGGTAGTCGGGGAACACCATCGGGATCAGGCCCGAGTCGGAGGCCCCCTGGACGTTGTTCTGCCCGCGCAGCGGATGCAGCCCGCTGCCCGGCTTGCCCACCTGGCCGGTCATCAGGCACAGCGCGATCAGGCAGCGCGCATTGTCGGTGCCGTGCACGTGCTGGGACACGCCCATGCCCCAGAGGATCATCGAACCCTTCGACGTGGCGAAGGCCCGGGCCACCTCGCGGATGGTCTCGGCCGGGATCCCGCAGACCGGCGCCATGGCCTCGGGGCTGTAGCCCTCGACGTTGCGGCGCAGTTCCTCGTAGCCCAGGGTGCGCGAGGCAATGAAGGACTCGTCCACCAGGCCCTCGTGCACGATCACGTGCATCATCGCGTTGAGCAGCGCGACGTCGGTGTCGGGCTTGAACTGCAGCACCCATTTGGCGTGCCGGGCGAGATCGCCGCGCCGCGGATCGGCCACGATGAGCCGCGTGCCGCGCCGCACCGCGTTCTTGATCCACGTGGCCGCCACCGGGTGGTTCACGGTCGGGTTGGCGCCGATCACCATCACCACGTCCGCGTTGATCACGTCGTTGACCTGGTTGGAGACGGCGGCCGAACCGATGCCTTCGAGCAGGGCCGCCACCGAGGAGGCGTGGCACAGCCGGGTGCAGTGGTCGACGTTGTTGCTGCCGAAGCCGGTACGCACCAGCTTCTGGAACAGATAGGCCTCCTCGTTCGTGCCCTTGGCCGAGCCGAATCCCGCCAGCGAGCGCCGGCCGTAGGTGTCGCGGATCTCGCGCAGGCGGCGGCCGACGAGTTCCAGCGCCTCCTCCCAGGTGGCTTCCCGGAACGCCGAGAGGGGATTGGCCGGGTCCATGGTGAACCCGGCGTGCTTGGCGACGCCCTCGCGACGGATGAGCGGACGGGTCAGCCGCTGGGGGTGGTGCGCGTAGTCGAATCCGTAGCGCCCCTTCACGCACAGGCGGCCATGGTTGGCCGGGCCATCGCGCCCGTCCACCCACAGGATGCGATCGTCCTTGATGTTGTAGGTCAGCTGGCAGCCGACCCCGCAGAACGGACACACCGAATCCACGGTGCGATCGGGTTGCTGCAGGCCGACGCCGCGCGCCGGCATCAGGGCACCGGTCGGGCAGGCCTGGACGCACTCGCCGCACGCGACGCAACTGCTGCCGCCCATCGGGTCGCCCAGGTCGAAGACGATCTTCGACTGGTCGCCGCGGAATGCGTAGCCGATCACGTCGTTGACCTGTTCCTCGCGGCAGGCCCGCACGCAACGGGTGCACTGGATGCAGGCGTCGAGGTTCACCGCGATGCCCGGGTGGGACAGGTCGGCCTCGACCTTCTCGCGCGCCGGGAACCGCGGGTTGCTCACGCCGAGCTGAGCGGCCCATCGGTCCAGTTCGGAGTCCCGGGTGAGCGGCTGCCCCGGCATGTCGGAGAGCAGCAGTTCGAGGACCATCTTCTGCGAGTGCAGCGCACGGGCGCTGGCGGTCTGCACCTCCATGCCCGGCGTGGGCTGGCGACAGCAGGACGGCGCGAGAACCCGCTCGCCCTTGATCTCGACCACGCAGGCGCGGCAGTTGCCGTCCGGTCGCATGCCCGGGCGGTAGCACAGGCGCGGGATGTCGACGCCGTGGCGCGACGCCGCCTCGATGAGGGTCTCGCCCTCGGCGGCGGTCACCTTGCGACCGTCGAGCAGGAATTCCACCTCCTCGCCACGGGCGAGCGGTTCAGCCATGCTGTTCATCGTACCTCCTCGGGGAAGTAACGGAGCACGCAGCGGATCGGATTGGGCGCGGCCTGGCCCAGGCCGCAGATCGACGCATCGGCCATCGCCTGCGACAGGTCCTCGAGCAGCGCGCCGTCCCAGCGGCGCTCGCCGAGCAGCGCATGCGCCTTGGCGGTGCCCACGCGGCAGGGCGTGCACTGGCCGCAGGATTCATCGCGGAAGAACGCCAGGAGGTTGCGGGCGACATCGGCCGCGCGATCCTGGTCGGAGAAGATCACGATCGCCGCCGATCCGATGAAGCAGCCGTGCGGCTGCAGGGTGTCGAAGTCGAGCGGCACGTCGCCCAGCGAGGCGGGGAGGATACCGCCGGAGGCTCCACCGGGCAGGTAGCCGTAGAAGGCGTGCCCGGGCAGCATGCCGCCGCAGTACTCGTCGATCAGTTCGCGCACGGTGATGCCCGCCGGGGCCAGATGCACGCCTGGCCGGCGGACGCGACCGGACACCGAGAACGAGCGCAGCCCGCGCCGGCCGTGACGGCCGTGTCCGGAGAACCAGTCCGGGCCGCGCTCGACGATGTCGCGCACCCAGTAGAGCGTCTCCATGTTGTGCTCGAGCGTCGGTCGCCCGAACAGTCCAACCTGGGCGACATAGGGCGGCCGCAACCGGGGCATGCCGCGCTTGCCCTCGATCGACTCGATCATCGCGGACTCTTCCCCGCAGAT
>JBIPNU010000389.1:0-3424 GCA_044370615.1 Burkholderiales bacterium | reverse complement strand
TGGCCCCGCCGGTGAGCGCGGTGAGCGCATCGCCGGGGTTGGGCATGAACTTGAGGTCGACCTTCAGGCCTTCGGCCGCGAACATGCCGGTGGCCTGCGCGTAGAACAGCGGCGACATGCAGATGCCGACCAGGTGCCCGACGTTGATCACGTCGGGAGCCGCCTGTGCGGCGGCGGTTCCGGGCAGGGCGAGGCCGGCAGTACCGGCGAGGGCGGCGGTCGTTTCGAGGAACTGACGGCGCTTCATGGGGCTCTCCGGAGAGTGGGTGACGCGGGCATTCGTGCACGAAGCATGCCAACGCAAGGACACGGTTCGGTGCATTCCGCCCGCCGGTTTCGCCCTCCGGCAGGGCTCCGCGCCGGGTCGCATGCTCGACAGGGGTGCATGGCGGGGTATCGTCTTCGGCAGGCCGGGCTGCCTCCCACGGGTCCATCCCGGCAGTCGTTCGCGACCGCTATCGCATCGCGGGCGAGCCTTACTGGAATCCGGCGGCCTGTTCGGCCAGACTCGCGGCATCGTCCCCGAGGCTGGATCGGAGCATGGGTTCGCTTCAACGCGCTGCGCTCGTCGCCTTCCTGCTGTCGACCCCCGGCACGCTGCTCGCCTGCGAATGCGCGGGCCCCGACTTTCTCGTCTCGGGTCTGGAACGGAGCGAAGGCCGGAACGCGGACGTCTTCCTCGGCCGCGTGGTGCGGGCGCTGTCGCCTCGCGAGGTCGAGGTCGAAGTCCTGGAGTCCTTTTCCGGCACCGGCGGACTGAAACGACTGCAATCGAGGGACACATCCTCGTGCGCCATCGTGCTCGTTCCCGGCCAGCGCCATGTCTTCGCACCGGGACCGGACGGCCTCGTCAACCTGTGCTCGCGGTACGACGCAACCCCTGGCCTTCTCGCACGGCTGCGCGCCGCCCGCCGTCCCTTGCCCTGACGGGCGGTACCCTCGCGAGGGCGATCGCGCGCCGTCGGCGACCTGCCTCGCCCGGTCGTCCCCTCGCCGAGCGAGCCTGCGATCAGCGGCGGCTGATGGCGCGGGCGTGACGGGCGCCGACGCGACAGGCGCGGGCGATCACCGGCTCGCCCGCCCGACGAACGCCGGCCATCGGGGCGGGACGCATCAGGGAGCCGCGCGGATCGCCGACGGACTCGCCCGTTCGCAGCCAGCCCCGCCTCGGTGTCGCCCCGGCGCATCCCGCTCCCGGGACCGAATCCCGCAGCCGTTCGCGCGCGCAGGCACAATCCGCCTCTGTTCGCCCGCCAACCTCCGCCCGACCGTGCCCGCCGCCAAGGACGCCACCGCTCACACCCCCATGATGCAGCAGTACCTGCGCATCAAGGCCGAGCATCCGCAGGCGCTGCTGTTCTACCGGATGGGCGACTTCTACGAGCTGTTCTACGACGACGCCCAGCGCGCGGCCCGCCTGCTGGACATCACCCTCACCCGCCGCGGCGCGTCGGCCGGCGCCCCGATTCCGATGGCCGGGGTCCCGCACCAGGCGGTCGACCAGTACCTCGCGAAGCTGATGAAGCTCGGCGAGTCGGTGGCCATCTGCGAGCAGATCGGCGACCCGGCCACCTCCAAGGGGCCGGTCGAGCGCCGGGTCACCCGCATCGTCACCCCGGGCACCCTGACCGATGCAGCCCTGCTGGAAGACCGTCGCGAGGCCCTGCTGGCGGCGGCCTGCATGGCGCGCGACAGGGGCGTGGCCGGACTGGCGTGGCTGGACCTCGCAGCCGGTCGGTTCTGCACCGCCGAGGTACCCGCCGCCTCGCTGGCCGGGGAACTCGAACGCCTTCGCCCGGCCGAACTGCTGCTGGCCGACGACGCGACACCGGTAGCCGAACCCGCTCGCTGTGCGGTGCGGCGGCTGCCCCCGTGGCATTTCGAGACGGAGGCGGCACGACGGCTGCTCTGCGAACAGTTCGCGGTGCGCGATCTCGCGGGCTTCGGCGCACAGGCGCTCGAGTCCGCGGTGGGTGCGGCTGGCGCACTGCTGCGCTACGCGCAGGGCACCCAGTCGGGCGCGCTCGCGCACTTGCAGGGGCTGCGCGTCGAGGCGCCCGCGGACTTCGTGCGCCTGGATCCGGCCTCGCGGCGCAACCTCGAGATCGACGAGACGCTGCGCGGCGAGCCGGCCCCGACCCTGCTGTCGGTGATCGACACCACGGTCACCGCGATGGGCACCCGCCTGCTGCGCCGGTGGCTCAATGCACCGCTGCGAAACCGCGAGGTGCTCGGCCATCGCCATGCGGCGGTGGCCACGCTCGACCCCCTGCTCACGGCCCTGCGGGACGCGCTCGAACCGCTGGCCGACCTCGAGCGCATCGCTACCCGCATCGCGCTGGGCAGTGCGCGCCCGCGCGAACTGGCCGCGCTGCGCGACAGCCTCGGTCGCCTGCCCGCACTCGCCGCGCTGATCCACGAGGCGAGCGCGCCGCGCCTGTGCGAGCTGGCCCGCGAACTGGCGATACCGCCCGAACCGCGCGAACGGTTGGCCGAGCAGCTGGCGGCCGAGCCACGCGCGCTGCTGCGCGATGGCGGGGTGATCGCACCGGGATTCGACGCGGAACTCGACGAGCTGCGCGAACTGCAGTCCGGCGCGGATCGCTTCCTGCTCGAGATGGAGGCGCGCGAACGCGAGAGCACCGGCATCGCCACGCTGCGCGTGGAGTACAACCGCGTGCACGGCTTCTTCATCGAGGTCACGCAGTCCCAGGCCGCCCGCGTGCCGGACCATTACCGGCGCCGCCAGACCACGAAGAACGCCGAGCGCTACATCACCCCCGAACTCAAGGCGTTCGAGGATCGCTACCATTCGGCGAACGAGCGCGCCGCGGCGCGCGAGCGCGCGCTCTACGAGGCGCTGCTCGCCACGCTGCGGCCGCACGTACCCCTGCTGCAGCGGGCAGCGGCCGCCGTGGCCGAGCGAGCGCGGGCACTGGGCTGGACGCGGCCGCAGTTCGTCGACGAACCGCTGCTGGAGATCGCGGCGGGCCGGCACCCGGTCGTCGAGGCGGGCGTCCGGGATTTCGTGGCCAACGACTGCCGGCTGGGCGCCGCACGGCGCCTGCTGCTGGTCACCGGCCCCAACATGGGCGGCAAGTCCACCTTCATGCGTCAGGTCGCGCTGATCGTGCTGCTCGCGCATGTCGGCGCATTCGTGCCCGCCGCCTCGGCCCGCATGGGTCCGATCGACCAGATCTTCACCCGGATCGGCGCGGCCGACGACCTCGCGGGGGGACGCTCCACGTTCATGGTCGAGATGACCGAGGCGGCCAGCATCCTGCACAACGCCACGGCCCGCAGCCTGGTGCTGATGGACGAGATCGGTCGCGGCACGTCCACCTTCGACGGGCTCGCGCTCGCCTGGGCGATCGCCCGTCACCTCGCGCGCGAGGTGGGCGCGCTCACGCTCTTCGCCACGCAC
>JBIPNU010000016.1:0-12427 GCA_044370615.1 Burkholderiales bacterium | reverse complement strand
CTCTGGCTGGATCCGACGATGACCTACTCGGCGGCCTGGTTCGGCAACGACCCGTCCCCGAGCCTGGAGGCGGCCCAGCATGCGAAGTACGCGCGCATCCTCGATCACCTGCAGGCTCGGCCCGGCCAGCGGGTACTGGAGATCGGCTGCGGCTGGGGCGGATTCGCCGAGGCAGCGGCGCGCAGGGGCGTGGAGGTCCACGGCATCACCATCTCGCGCGCGCAACTCGAGTTCGCGCGCGCGCGGCTGGCGGCCGCTGGCCTCTCCGAGCGCGCGCGCCTGTCCTTCGTCGACTACCGCGATGTCACCGGCACCTACGACCACGTGGTGTCGATCGAGATGGTCGAAGCGGTAGGGGAACGCTACTGGCCGGCCTACTTCCGCGCGATCCGCGATCGTCTCGCGCCGGGGGGGCGCGCGCTGATCCAGGCGATCACCATCGACGGCACGGCCTGGCCCCGCTACCGCAGCGGCACCGACTTCATCCAGCGCCACGTGTTCCCGGGCGGCATGCTCCCGTCCGTCGAGGTCCTCCGCGAGCAGGCCTCGGCGGCCGGTCTCGTCGAGCGGGGATGTACCGGCTTCGGGCTCGACTACGCCGAGACCCTGCGTCGATGGCTCGGCGCGTTCTCGGCGGCCGAACCGAAGGTGCGCGAACTCGGCTTCGACGAACGCTTCCTGCGGCTGTGGCGCTTCTACCTTGCCTACTGCGAGGCCGGATTCGCCCACGGCCGCACCGATGTCGTGCACTTCGAACTGGCGAGGCCGCAGTGAGCGCCCGGACGCATGGCCTGCGGCTGCCGGGACGTCGCGCGCTGCTGGCCGCGTCGCTCGCCAGCCTTGCGCCACCGCTCTCGCGGGCGGCAGCGCCGGCGCAGCAGTCGCTTCCGGGGCCGGTGCTGGCCGCCACCGGCGAGCTGCGCCGGATGGGCAGCGGTACCATGCGCTGGTTCGGCCTGCACGTCTACGATGCGGCGTTGTGGGTGCGCGGCAGCGAGTGGGTGCCGGACGAGCCCTTCGCGCTCGACATCGTGTACGCGCGCGACATCGCGGGTCGTGCGCTCGCCGAGAGCAGCGTGACCGAGATGCGCCGCGTCGGCCATGACGACCCTGCGCGTATCCCGCGCTGGCAGGACACGATGCTGCGGCTGTTTCCCGATGTAGGGCGTGGCGATCGGCTGATCGGCGCGCAGCCGCGGCCGGGCGTTGCGACGTTCTGGCTCGGAGAGCGTCCGCTGGGCAGCGTCGAGGATGCCGGATTCGCGCGCGCGTTCTTCGCGATCTGGCTCGACCCGAAGACACGCGAGCCCCAGCTGCGCCAGCGACTGCTGGGCCGCGCCTGAAGCGCCCGATGCCGCCGTCGAGCGCCGCGCGCGTGCTCGCGCCCCGCGAACTGGCGGCCTACAGCCTGTTCGCGCTGCCGCTGCTGATGACGGCGCTGCCGATCAACATCCTGCTGCCCGAGCACTACCACGCGACCACCGGCCTGTCGCTCACGGTGATCGGCGTCGCGCTGCTCGCCTGCCGGCTGGTCGACGCGGTGGCCGACCCGCTGTTCGGGGCATGGATCGACCGCCAGAAGCCCCGGGGTTCGTACATGATCCCGATCGTGCTGGGGCTGCCGCTGCTGGCGATCGGCTTCCCGCTGCTGCTGCTGGTGCCCTCGAGGATGGGCGACCTGTTCACCACGGCGTGGCTGCTGCTGACCCTGGTCACCGCCTACCTGGGCTACTCGCTGGCGATCATCGCCTACCAGGCCTGGGGGTCTGAACTCGCCCACGATGACGCGGGCCGCGCGCGAGTGACCGGCGCGCGCGAGGCGGCGGGCCTCGCCGGCGTGCTGGCGGGCGCGGTGCTCCCGCAGCTGCTGGGCATGGCGGTGCTGGCCGTGCTGTTCGTGCCGCTGCTCGGGTTGGCGGCCTGGATACTCGCCCGCGGCACGCCGCGTCCACCCCCGGCGCCGCCGACCCCGGCGGTGGCGGGCGCGAGCCCCTACGCGGAGTTCCTCGTGCCGCTGGGCACGTCCCGGCTGCGCTGGCTGCTCGCGGTGTTCACCCTGAACGCGATCGCCCCGTCGATCACGGCAACGGTATTCCCCTTCTTCGTGGCCGACCGCCTGGGACTCGCTGCCTGGGCGCCGGCCTTCCTGGTCCTGTACTTCGTCGCCGGCGCCTGCAGCATGCCCCTGTGGGTGCGGCTGGCGGCGCGCCACAGCCTGCACGGGGTATGGCTGTGCGGCATGGTCGCCTCGGTGGCCGCCTTCGTCTGGGCCTGGGGTCTGGGCGCAGGCGCGTTGTGGCCTTTCGTCGCGATCTGCGTGCTGTCGGGTGTCGCCTTCGGCGCCGATCTCGCGCTGCCCCCGGCGCTGCTCGCACGCGTGATCGACGCGAACGGACACACCGGTCGGCGCGAGGGCGCGTACTTCGGGCTGTGGAACTTCGTGAACAAGCTGACCCTGGCGGTGGCCGGCGGCGTCGCCCTGCCGGTGCTGGAGGCGATGGGCTACCTGCGTGGGTCACAGGATCCCGAGGCCCTCGCCGCGCTGGCCTTCACCTATGCTCTGCTCCCTTGTGCGCTCAAGCTCGTGGCCGCCGCGCTGCTTCTGGTCGCGTGGCGTCGCCAGCGCTTCTGAACCACCGTCTGTCCCGAGGCCCCTTCCATGACGCACGTTTCCGGTCTGCTGCGTGTCCTGAGGTCGCTGGCCCGTCTGCGGGCGAGCCTGCTCGTCGCCGCCCTCGGCCTGCTGGCGCTGGGTGGCTGCTCGTCGATCGATCCACAGGTGTACGCGGGCGAGAAGCCGGTGCTGGACCTGCAGCGCTACTTCAACGGCACGCTGGTCGGGCACGGCATGTTCCAGAGCCGTTCGGGCAAGGTGGAGCGCCGTTTCGTGGTGACCATCGACGCGCGCTGGGAAGGCAACGTCGGCACCCTCGACGAACGCTTCGAGTGGTCCGACGGCGAGCGTCAGCGCCGGGTGTGGACGATTCGCAAGGTCGATGCGAACACCTACACCGGTACCGCCGAGGACGTGGTCGGCGAGGCGAGCGGGCGTGCCTTCGGCAACGCGCTGCACTGGCGCTACACGCTGGCGCTGCCGGTATCCGGGCGTACCTGGCATGTCGAGTTCGACGACTGGATGTACCTGATCGACGAGCGCGTGATGCTCAACACGGCCGTGATGAGCAAGTGGGGCATCCGCCTGGGCCAGGTCACCCTGAGTTTCCAGCGCCCGTGAACGCGAGCGCGATGCCGCCCGCGGTGCGCTGGCCTGCGTTCGCCGGCGTGCTTCCGTTCGCGACGCTCGCCGCCGCGCTGTGGCTCGCGCCGCCGGCGTGGCGCCCGGCGGCCGGCGAGGCGCTGCTGGGGTATGGCGCGGTCATCCTCGCCTTCGTCGGCGCGCTGCACTGGGGGCACGCGCTGCTCAGGCGCGAGCAGGCGCTCGCGGCCGGTCGACCGGTGCCCGCGGCCACCGATCTCGCCTTCATCTGCTCGGTGCTGCCCGCGCTGGTCGGGTGGCTCGCGCTGCAGCTGTCGTTCGTGCCAAGCCTCGCGCTGCTGGGCCTGGGCTTCATCGCGCAGCTCGGACTCGACGCGCACCTCGCGCGTGCGCTCGGATTGCCCGCCGGGTTTCTCGCGCTGCGCGTGCGGCTCACCGCCGCGGTGCTGCTCTGCCTGCTCCTGGCCTCGGCGGCGGCCGGGATGGTGCGCTGACGGCCATGCTCAACCCGCGCATCGGCGACTGGAAAGGCCGCCGGGTCTGGATCATCGGCGCGAGCACGGGCATCGGTCGCGCGCTCGCCGAGGCGCTGATCGCGCGCGGCGCCCGGGTGGCGGTGTCGGCGCGCAGCGCCGACGCGCTGCACGCGCTCTCGGCGCTGCGGCCTTCGCATGTGCTCGCGCTGCCCCTGGACGCCTGCAACGGCGAACAGCTCCAGGCCGGGCTGCGCGAACTGGTCGACGCCTGGGGGGGCGTCGATCTTGCAGTGCTGATGCAGGGCACGCACGAGCCGATGCGGGCCTGGGAGATCGACGTCGCGGTCGCGCGGCGGCTGCTCGAGGTGAACGTTGCCTCGGTGATCGAATCGCTCGCAGTGCTGGCCCCCCAGCTGATCGCGCAGGGCAACGGCGGCATCGCGCTGTGCTCGTCGGTGGCGGGTTATCGCGGTCTTCCGACCAGCCTCGTGTATGGCGCGACCAAGGCGGCGCTGATCAACCTCGCCGAGACGCTGTGGCTCGACCTGTCGCCGCGCGGCATCGGCGTGTGGCTGATCAACCCCGGCTTCGTGAAGACGCCGCTCACCGACCGCAACCCCTTCCACATGCCTGCGCTGATCAGTGCCGAGGAGGCCGCGCGGCATATCGTCGACGGCCTGGGCTCGGGGCGTTTCGAGATCCATTTCCCGAAGCGCTTCACGCGCTGGTTGCGGCTGCTGCGCCTGCTTCCCTACGGGGTGTACTTCCGCCTGGTTCGCCGGGCCACGGGGTTGTGAGCGCGCCGGCCGGCGTCGACCTGCGCGCGGCGCTGCTCGCGCTGGAGTCGACCTTCGCCACGCTGAGCCCGGACAGTGTCGCCCGCCTGCGCGATCACTACGCGCCGCAGGCGCGCTTCCGCGATCCGTTCAACGACGTGCACGGCGTGGAGTCGATCGAGCGGATCTTCCGGCACATGTTCGAGCAGCTCGATGCGCCGCGCTTCGTGGTGATCGACCGCGCGATCGATGCGCCGGTCGCGTGGCTCACCTGGAACCTCGAGTACCGGCTGCAGGGCCGCGCGCGCGCGCGGCGCATCCATGGCGCCTCGCGGTTGCTGTTCGACGCTGTGGGCCGGGTGGTCGAGCATCGCGACTACTGGGACGCGGCCGAGGAACTCTACGAGTCGTTGCCGGTGCTGGGCGCCGTGCTGCGCAGGATCCGCGCGCGCCTGCGCACGCCGCAGCCCTGAGCGCGGGCAGCCCGACCCCGGCCGGCACGGGGTCGGGCACCGTGTTCCGGACCGATCGATGCGCAGGCGCGCCCTGTGCGCAGGGGCTGCAGCCCCGGTGTTCGTGTTCGTGTTTGCGGACGGTGTCTCCAGGACGTCGAGCAGCCGCCCCTCGCCGGTCAAGGCGTCGGGCGGTACCCGCGCGGCCCGGGCCGCGCGGGCGGGCGCGGCGTCTCGCGCCGATCAGCGCGCGGGATCGCCCTGCGGCTGCGGCGTGGGCGGCGTGCTGGTCACGGGCGGTTTCGCCACGACCTCGAAGACTCGCACCACGCGGCGCACGCCGCTGGTCGTTCGGGCGACCTCGGTGGCCTGGTCGGCCTCGGTGGCGCTGACGATCCCCATGAGGAACACCACGCCGGCTTCGGTGACTACCTTCACGTGATTGGCCTGGACCTGCGGCGGCTTGCCGCGGCCCTGGTTGTCCACCAGCCGCGCCTTGACGCGACCGGTGACGAAGGTGTCGCTGCTGCGCGAACTGAAGCCGCTGGGCGCGGCGACCTGCAGTTCGTTCTGCACGTGGCGCACGTTGGGGTGGCCCGCGGCGGCCTTGCCGGCGGCGGCACGCACCTCGTCGGTGGGCACCTCGCCGGTGAGCAGCACGATGCGGTTGTAGGCGGTCACGTTGATGTTCGCGCCCTTGCCGAACTCCTCGGTCAGGCGACCGCCGAGGCGCAGCTCGATCGACTGGTCGTCGACGACCGAGCCGGTGGTGCGCCGGTCATCGGCGATCAGCACGCCGGTGGTGGCCACGCCGCCCACGATGAGCGGCGCACAGCCGGTGCCGCCGAGCGCGACGATCAGCGCCACGCAGGCGCTCTGGACGAGACGACGGGGGATCATCGGAAGGCCTCCGGGTGGAGCTGCTGGTCAATGGTGTCGCACAGGCAGTGCAGCGCGAGGATGTGCACCTCCTGCACGGCGGCGGTCGCCGGATGCGGAACACGGATCTCCACGTCGCGATCGCCCAGCGCGCGCGCGATCGCGCCGCCGTCGCGGCCCGTGAGGGCGACTACCCTCAACCCGGCGGCATGCGCGACCTGCACGGCCGCGAGCACGTTGGGCGAATTGCCCGAGGTGGAGATCGCGAGCAGCACGTCGCCGACGCGGCCGAGCGCGCGCACCTGCTTGGAGAACACCTCGCGGTAGTCGTAGTCGTTCGCGATCGAGGTCAGCGTGGAGCTGTCGGTGGTGAGCGCGATGGCCGCGAGCGGCGGCCGCTCGACCTCGAAGCGGTTGAGCAGCTCGGCGGCGAAGTGCTGTGCATCGGCGGCCGAGCCGCCGTTGCCGCAGGCGAGCACCCGGCCGCCCGCGCGCAGCGCGTCGGCCATCGCGCAGCCGCCGGCGAGCAGGGCCGGTGCGAGGACGGGCGCGCACTCGCGCTTGAGGCGCGCGCTCTCCTCGAAGCGGGCGACGATACGATCGAGCGGGTCCATGACCGCATTCTACGATGGACAGGGTACGCGCGGCACGAGAGCGGGATCCGGCCCGGCCCTGGCGCGCCGGGCGAGGTCCTGGCCTTGCGGGCGCCGGCGCACCGATTGACGGATGACCCTCTCTTCCGCGTGCCGCAGTACCGGGGGGCTCACGACGACTCGTCCGCGGGCATGCCGAAAGCGTCGCGCAGCCACTCCATCGTGCCGGCCTCGCACAGCACGAGGTCGAAGCGGCACGGCGGCGTGGCAGATCCGGCGCGCTGCAGGTACTGCTGCGCGCAGCGCGCGATCCGCGACTGCTTGACCGGCGTGATGCTCGCGCGAGCGCCGCCCCACGCCGCGCTCGCGCGAGCGCGTACCTCGACGAACACCAGCGTCGGCCCGTCGCGAGCGATGATGTCCACCTCGCCGTGCGCGCAGCGCCAGTTTCGCTCGACGATGGCGAGGCCGGCTGCAGCGAGCAGCGCTGCCGCGCGTGCCTCGGTCGCAGCGCCCAGGCGCTGGCGCGCGGTACGCGCCACGCGCGCTCAGCGCGGGGGCGGTGCCGGCTCGAGCCGCCCCTGGCGCAGGCGCGCGAGGGGCGCCTCGCGGCGCACGCGCCGATCGGCGGCGACCTCCAGCCGGCCGGTCACGCCATCGAGCGTCGCGCCGGACAGCGTGCCCGCGCGCAGGGCGATTTCGCCCAGGCGCCAGGCGTCGATGCCCAGCGCGTACAGTCGTTCGAGTTCGGGCGGCAGCGGCGGCTGGCTGCGCGCGTAGACCATCACCGCCGCGTGGTCGGGGGACACCAGCCACGGAGCCTCCGGCATGCGCGTGCCATCGAGGTCGTGGGCGACGCCGGGGTCGATCGCGCCCGACCACAGGTGTGATGTGGCGTAGGTCGGCAGTCGCGGTTCGATGAATGGCCGCACCAGCCGCGCATGCGGAAGATCGCAGGCGATGAACAGCAGGTCGGGCCGTGCGGCGACCACCGCCTTCGCGAGCCTGGGCAGGCCGGACGCCTCGGTGGCCGCGGCCACCACGATCGCCACCTGTCCGCCGCCGGCGGTGAAGCTGTCGGTGAAGGCCTCCTGCAGCCGGCGCGGGAACAGCCCGGCCTGGCTCAGGACGGCGGCGCGGCGGTGGCCTTCGGCGAGCGCGGCCCGGGCGACCTGGCGCGCCTCGTCCTCGGCGGGCAGGCCGAACGCGAAAAGGTTCTGCGGCAGCGTCGGTGTCTCGGGCACGTTGAGCGCGATCGTCGGCACGTTGACGGGCGGTTGCGCGGCCAGCCCGGCGGCGAGCGCGGAGACCTGATCGCGGATCAGCGGTCCGATCACCACGCGGGCGCCGAGGGCGAGTGCCTTGCTGTAGGCCGGCAGGATGTCGGCGGGTCGCTCGCCGGTGGCGACGAACGCGAGCGGTGGGCGATCGGCGGGGGCCGAGAGAGTCGCGGCCGCGGACAGACCCGCCTGGACCGCGGCAGCGGCGCGCCCGAACACCGGACCCTCCAGCGGCAGCAGCGCCGCGATCGCAGGCGCCGGGGACGGCGCGGCGGCCGCGGCAGCCGCGGCGAGCGCGAGCAGCCGGGCGAACGCGGCGCGCCGGCCGGCGCGCGTGCCGTCACGCTCGCCGCTGGCAGAGGCGTGCGCGATGGCCCACACTCGGCGCCACGAGACGAGGGCGATGCGATGCGGCATGAGCAATCCGGCGAAGGACCGTTGGCCCGGGAGGTCGAACCCGGCGCATTGTATGTGGTGGCCACGCCGATCGGGAATCTCGGGGACATCTCCCTGCGCGCGCGATCCGTGCTGGAGCAGGTCGACTGCATCGCGGCGGAGGACACCCGCGTGACCCGTCGGCTGTTTCCCCATGGCGCGCCGCGCGCCCGCCTGCTGGCGCTGCACGCCCACAACGAGCGCGCGCAGCTCGCGCGCATCGTCGAGCGGTTGCGCGAGGGCGAGACCGTCGCGCTGGTGAGCGACGCCGGCACGCCGGGCATCAGCGACCCCGGGTCGCGGCTGGTGGAGGCGGTCCACGACGCCGGGCTTCCGGTACGCACCGTGCCCGGTCCCAGCGCGGTGATGGCGGCGCTGTCGGTGTGCGGGCTGGACATCGCCCGCTTCACCTTCTGCGGCTTCCTGCCGGCCTCCCGCGCGGCGCGTCGGCGCGCGCTCGACGAGCTCGGCGCGGCGCCAGGCGCCCTGGTGTTCCTCGAGGCGCCGCACCGGGTGTGCGCATCGGTCGCCGACCTCGCCGACGTGCTGGGCGGCGACCGGCGAATCGCGATCGCGCGCGAACTCACCAAGCGTTTCGAGTCGGTGCACCGGTGTCCGCTGGCGGCTGCGGCCGAATGGCTGGCGGGCGATCCGGACCGGGTACGCGGCGAGTTCGTGCTGGTGGTCGAGGCCGACGCTGCGCCGGCGAGCGGCGACGAGGCACTTGCACGACGTCTGGCCGACGCGCTGCGCGACGAACTGCCGCCGGCGCGCGCCGCCAGCGTGATCACCCGTGTCGCCGGCGTCGACCGCGAGCAGGCCTGGCGCCTCGCGCTGGCTGCGCGAAGCGACTAAGCTCGTCGCCACCGTCCGCACCGACCCTCCCGCGCCGCGCCTCCCCGGTCTGGCTGCCCTTCGCCCCGCAGGTTCCCCGCCCCGATGACCCACCCGACCTCCACCGCCGATCGCATCACCCTGCTGCAGCCCGATGACTGGCACCTGCATCTGCGCGATGGCGCTCACCTCGCGGCGGTGCTGCCCGATACCGCTCGGCGCTTCGCGCGCGCGATCGTGATGCCCAACCTGAAGCCGCCGGTGACCACGACCGAGATGGCGCGGGCCTATCGCGAGCGCATCCTGGCCGCACGGCCCGCCGGCAGCGCGTTCGAGCCGCTCATGACCCTCTATCTCACCGACCGCACCACGCCGCAGGAGATCGAGCGTGCCGCCGCGTCGGGTTTCGTGAAGGCGGTGAAGTACTACCCGGCGGGTGCGACCACGAACTCCGATTCCGGGGTGACCGCGGTCGAGCGCGCGATGCCTGCCCTGGAGGCGATGCAGCGCTGCGACCTGCCCTTGCTGGTGCACGGCGAGGTCACCGACTCGGCGGTCGACGTGTTCGATCGCGAACGGGTGTTCGTCGAGCGGGTGCTGGCGCCGCTGGTGGCGCGGCTGCCCGGGCTGCGGGTGGTCTGCGAGCACATCACGACCTCGGATGCCGCGCGTTTCGTGCTCGAGTCCGGACCCGGGATCGCCGCCACGATCACGCCGCAGCACCTGCTCTACAACCGCAACGCGATCTTCGCCGGCGGCCTGCGGCCGCACTACTACTGCCTGCCGGTACTCAAGCGCGAGGAGCACCGCAGGGTGCTGGTCGAGTGCGCGACTTCCGGCAATCCGAAGTTCTTCCTCGGCACCGATTCCGCGCCGCACGCGAGGCACACCAAGGAGACCGACTGCGGCTGCGCGGGCTGCTACAACGCGCTGGGGGCGCTCGAGTTCTATGCCGAGGTGTTCGAGGCCGAGGGGGCGCTCGACCGGCTGGAAGCCTTCGCGAGCCATCACGGTGCCGACTTCTACCGACTGCCGCGCAACAGCGGCACGGTCACGCTCGTGCGCGAGCGCTGGACGTTGCCCGCGGAGATCGCCTACGGCGACGATACGCTGGTGCCGCTGCGAGCGGGCGGCGAACTCGCCTGGCGCCTGCTCTGACGCGCTCGCGAGGGGCCGGGTGCTAGACTCGGCGCGCGTGAAGCCAGCCAGACAGTCGCTGCGCCAGCGATGGCGTGGAGGAAAGTCCGGGCTCCGCAGAGCGGGATGCCGGCTAACGGCCGGGCGCAGCAAGCGGTGGTTTGCGCCATCGCCCAAGGCGACGGAAAGTGCCACAGAAAACATACCGCCGATGGCCGAAAGGCACAGGCAAGGGTGAAAAGGTGCGGTAAGAGCGCACCGCGTTCGCGGCAACGCGAATGGCAGGGCAAACCCCATCCGGAGCAAGACCAAATAGGGGGGCGATGGTGCTGCTCGCGCCGCCCCCGGGTAGGTCGCCAGAGCCGTCGGGCAACCGCCGGCCCAGAGGAATGACTGTCCGCGACAGAACCCGGCTTATCGGCTGACTTCACGCACCTTCCGCCCCGGGCCGGAGTGGCTCGCGCAGGCGCGCGTCAATCCCGGCGCTGTCGGCCGGGCCGCCGGCGGCGGAACCCGCCGATCGCCGGATGACGACCCCGGCCAGCGCGGCGTCTGCCGCGCGCCGGGAACGCGCCTGGGCCTCGCGGCCGCTGCCTGGCGAGGTGCGCCGGATCCCGGTCGCAGGCCGCCTGCCCGCGTCGCGTTCGCGCGGGGTTGTCGCGGCCAGGCGTTGCCGGCGTGCACCGCCTCGCCTCTAACCCGCCGCCGGCCCGTCGGTGACATCGGTCGACGGACTTTTCGCGAGGGTTGAGGTCCCCACCGGCCCCGACCGGACCCGAAGTTAACAAGTTACCTTCAATTCAATCGATAGATCCCTATTTTCATTCGAGATATTGTCCTCAACAAGGCTGCAGGATTACGCTGCAAGTCCTTGTTCCCATGAGAAAAATCGGGTGCTGGCGCGTTGACCGTGCGTGTTTTTGGCGCTACTGTGTCGAAATGTGGTGAGAAGTGGTGATTTCTGGGGCCGCTGGGGAGGGCGGATGCGTGTCACGGACGCATCCCGATCCGGCGCGATCGGCGATCGCTTTCCTGATTTCGACTGACGGGGCCGAACGGCTCGACGGGGACTCCGGGTGTTCCGAGGCGTCGCACAGCTCAGCATGGACGGCAAGGGCCGGCTGGCGATCCCGACCCGCTACCGCGACGCCCTGCTCGCGCGCGGCGACGGCCGGCTCGTGCTCACCGCCGACCCCAGCCGCTGCCTGCTGCTCTATCCGCTGATCGACTGGGAGCCGATCTACCGGCGCCTGATGTCGTTGCCGAGTTTCGACGAGCGCGTGCGCGGCCTGCAGCGACTGATCGGTGGCTACGCCGACGACGTGGAGATGGATGGCCAGGGACGCATCCTGGTGAGTCCCGCGCTGCGCGAGTTCGCGAGCCTCGCGCGAAGCGTCACGCTGGTGGGGCAGGGCGGCAAGTTCGAGCTGTGGGACAGCGCGCGCTGGGCCGAGCAGAGCGAACGCGCGATCGGATTTCCGGCCGGTGGCATGCCGCCGGGACTGGAGGACTTCTCGCTGTGAGCGCGGGCTCACGGCACATCCCTGTCCTGCTCGACGAAGTCATCGAAGCGCTGGCGATCAGGCAGGACGGAATCTACGTGGACGGAACGTTCGGGCGGGGCGGCCATGCGCGCGCCGTGCTCGGGCGGCTGGGGCCCCGGGGACGCCTGGTCGTGTTCGACCGCGATCCCGAGGCGGTGGAGGCGGCGCGGGGCATCGGGGATGCAAGGGTACGGGTCGAGCATGCGAGCTACGACGAGATCGGCGAGCGTTTGCGAGGGCACGGCATCGCCGGCGTCGACGGCATCCTGCTCGATCTCGGCGTCTCCTCGCCTCAGCTCGACACGCCCGAGCGCGGATTCAGTTTCCGCCACGACGGCCCGCTCGACATGCGCATGGACCCGACCCGGGGCGAGAGCGCCGCGCAGTGGATCGCGCGGGCGGACGAGCGCGAACTGCGCGAGGTGATCAGGGACTATGGCGAAGAACGGCATGCTTCATCGATTGCAAGAGCGATTGCTGCGGCAAGAGCGCAGCAGCCGATCCAGCGCACCCGCCAGCTTGCCGCCCTCGTGGCGTCTGCGGTCCGCACGCGCGAGCCTCACCAGGACCCGGCGACACGCACCTTTCAGGCTGTACGGCTTCACGTCAATCAAGAGCTTGCGCGGCTCGAGGTAGCGATGCCCCGATGCGTAGCCAGCCTCAATCCCGACGCACGCCTGGTGGTGATCAGCTTCCATTCGCTGGAGGATCGGATCGTCAAGCAGGCGCTGCGCCGTGCCTCGCAGCCGGACGCGCCGCCCGCGCGCCTGCCCCTGCGCGCGAGCGAGCTGACCCAACCGCAGC
>JBIPNU010000388.1:0-3444 GCA_044370615.1 Burkholderiales bacterium | reverse complement strand
CCATCGCCAGCGTGATCCGCCCGCGGTCGTCGCCGAGCCGACCGCGGCGCAGCCGCGCGATCTCCTCGCGCGGGTAGCGCGTCTCCCAGTAGGGCGGTGTCTGTCCCGAGGCGTCGGGCGGCGGCTTGCTCGTCCCGCGCGCGAACACCGCGCGCAGCCCGGTGGCGGCGAGACCGTCGAGGGCTGCGTCGGCCATCTCCGCATCGCGCAGCACATGGCACCAGTCGAGCACCGTGGTCGTGCCGCCATTGATCTGGTTGAGCGCGCCCATCAGGTTCGCCACCTCGACGTCGGTCGCTTCGAAGCGAAGGGCGAGATTGCGGTGCACGTGACCGTGGTAGTCGCGGTGGCTGATCCAGTCCGCGCCGATGCCGCGCAACGGAAACTCCCACAGGTGCACGTGAGCGTTGACGAAGCCGGGCATCACGATGTGCCCGGCAGCCTCGACCACCTCGGCGTGCGGCGCGACGATCGCCGACGGGGTCACCGCCTCGATGCGGCCATCCTCGACCAGCAGATCGCCGCACGCGAGGTCGCCCAGCCGCGGGTCGAGCGTGAGCAGCAGGGCGTTGCGAATCAGGGTCTGGGCCATCGGTCTCCCCGGACGCTCCGCGGCCGCAGAGCGGTGCCGGCGCGGCGGCCGGCGGCACGGCCGGGTTGCCGGACGCCGGCGCGCGGGCGAGCGGCATGGGTCCCGACCCCGTACACTCCCCGAACGATACCCGAGCCGGCTGACCTGTGCGTGCCGGCCCGCCGAAGGAGAGCGACATGGGACGCAGCGTCCACTGCGTGAAGCTCGGCCGAGAGGCCGAGGGACTGGATTTCCCGCCCTATCCCGGGGTGTTGGGGCAGCGCATCTTCGAACAGGTCTCGCGCGAGGCCTGGCAGGCCTGGCTCGAGCACCAGAAGCGACTGGTCAACGAGAATCGCCTCAACCTCGCCGACGTGCGGGCTCGCCGCTACCTCGCCGAGCAGATGGAGCGCCACTTCTTCGGCGGGGGCGCCGACGAGGCCCAGGGCTACGTGCCGCCGTCCCCCCGCTGACCGGCTTTAACATTTCGGAAACCTTGGGGCGATAGTCTCGGAGTGTCCGGGGAGCCCCGATGGATGTCGGGCAGCCCGCCCGCCGCGTCGGCGGTCCGACCTGCCGCTCCGCAAGGGTCCCGCCTCGTGTCCGTCGCACCGAAGAAGAAACGCTCGTCCTCGCCAGACCGGTTCCTCAACCGCGAACTCGGTCTGCTCGCGTTCAACAGCCGCGTGCTCGAGGAGGCGGAGAACCCGCGTAATCCCCTGCTCGAGCGACTGCGCTTCCTGTGCATCGTCTCGAGCAACCTCGACGAGTTCTTCGAGATCCGGGTCGGTGGCTTGAGGGAGCAGGTGACCGGCGGCGGGCCGTCGACAGAGCCCGACGGGATGCCGCCGCGCCAGGTGCTGCGCGAGGTCTCCGAGCGGGCGCACGCGCTGGTGGCGCGCCAGTACCACCTGCTCAACGCCGAGCTGCTGCCGCGCATGGCGCAGGCGGGCATCCGCTTCCTGCGTCGCGCCGAGTGGACGCGCGCGCAGCAGGCGTGGATCCGCGACTATTTCTTCCGGGAGGTGATGCCGGTCCTCACGCCGATCGGCCTGGATCCAGCGCACCCGTTTCCCCGGGTGCTCAACAAGTCGCTCAACTTCGCCGTCGAACTCGAGGGCAAGGACGCCTTCGGCCGTCGATCGGGCACCGCCATCGTGCAGGCGCCGCGGGTGCTGCCGCGGGTGGTGCCGCTGCCGGCGGCGATTGCCGGCTGCCCGCACGGGTTCGTGTTCCTGTCCGCGATCCTGCACGCGCACATGGGCGAGCTGTTCGACGGCATGCAGGTGCTGGGTTCCTACCAGTTCCGCGCGACCCGCAACAGCGACCTGTTCGTCGACGAGGAAGAGGTCAAGGACCTGCGCACCGCGCTGCAGGGCGAGCTGCCCCAGCGCCACTTCGGCAATGCGGTGCGGCTGGAGGTGGCCGACAACTGCTCCGAGCCGATGGTGCGCTTCCTGCTGCAGCAGTTCGGCCTGGACGAGGCCGACCTGTACCGCGTGCCCGGGCCGGTCAACCTGGTGCGCCTGATGCAGGTGCCCTCCTGGGTCGACCGCCCCGACCTCGTATTCCCGCCCTTCACGCCCGGCGTGCCCGCGCAGCTCTCGCGCCGCGGCGACATCTTCGAGGCGATCCGCCGCGGCGACATCCTGCTGCACCATCCGTACCAGTCGTTCCAGCCGGTCGTGAACTACATCCAGCAGGCGGCGGCGGATCCGCGGGTCGTTGCGATCAAGCAGACGGTCTATCGGACCGGCAACGAGTCGGTGCTGATGGACACCCTGATCGCGGCCGCGCGCAGCGGCAAGGAAGTCACCGTGGTGGTGGAACTGCTCGCGCGCTTCGACGAAGAGGCCAACATCGGCTGGGCCTCGCGGCTCGAGCAGGCCGGCGCGCACGTGGTCTACGGCGTGGTGGCCCACAAGACGCACGCGAAGATGGCGCTGGTCGTACGCCGCGAGGACGGGCAGCTGCGCCGCTATGCGCACGTGTCCACCGGCAACTACCACGTTCGCACCGCCGGCCTGTACACCGATGTCGGCCTGTTCACCTGCGACGAGAAGATCTGCTCGGACGTGAACGAGACCTTCAAGCAGTTGACCGGCCTGGGCCGCGCCGGGCGCCTGCACCACCTGTGGCAGGCGCCCTTCACGCTGCACGCGGGCATCCTCGCGGCGATCAACGCCGAGACCCGCGAGGCGCGCGCCGGGCGACCGGCCAGGATCATCGCCAAGATGAACTCGCTGCTCGAGCCGCGCACGATCGAGGCGCTCTACCGTGCCTCGCAGGCGGGGGTCCGCATCGACCTCATCGTTCGTGGCGTGTGCGCGCTGCGGCCCCAGGTGCCCGGCCTGTCGGACAACATCCGGGTGCGCTCCATCCTCGGTCGCTTCCTCGAGCACTCGCGCGTGTTCCACTTCCACGCCGCCGGCGCCGAGAAGGTGTACCTGTCCAGCGCCGACTGGATGGGCCGCAACTTCTTCCGGCGCGTGGAGATCTGCGTGCCGGTGCTGGACGCGAAACTGCGCCGGCGCATCGTGGCCGAGGTGCTGCGGCCCTGCCTGCGCGACAACACCCAGGCCTGGGAGATGGACGCCGACGGGCGCTACCGCCGTCGCCCGCGCGGCCGCGCGCGGGCCTACTCGGCGCAGCAGTGGCTGTTGGGCGAACTCGCGCAGGCCGCACCCGCGCCCGACTAGCGAGATCGGCATGGGCACGGAGATCGAGCTGCGCTTCTGCCTCGACCCGACCCGGGCCCGCGCGATCGCGCGCGACCCCCGCCTGCCCGGTGCGCCGCGCCGCCAGCGGATGTCCAGCCTGTACTTCGACACGCCCGACCGCGCACTCGCGCGCGAGCGCGCCGGATTGCGCAT
>JBIPNU010000091.1:0-7458 GCA_044370615.1 Burkholderiales bacterium | reverse complement strand
CACGTCGCCTACAAGGGCGCCGCCGATGCGCTGCGCGACACGATCGGCGGCAACGTGCAGGCGAGTTTCGACCAGGTCGCCTCGTCCCTGCCGCACATCCAGGCGGGCAAGCTGCGTGCGCTCGCCATCTCCTCCGAACGGCGCCTCGACATGCTGCCCGAGGTGCCGACCTTCCGGGAAGCCGGGCTGCCCTCGAACAACGAGCCCTCGTGGTTCGGACTGGTCGCGCCGGCGGGCACGCCCGCGCCGGTGGTCGCGCGCATCCAGGCCGCAGCCGCCGCGGCCGTGCGCGAGCCTGCGGTCACCGCGCGACTGCTGGACCTCGCGCTCTTTCCCTCTGGCTCGACGCCGCAGTCCTTCGCCGCACAGATCCGCGACGAGATCGCGAAGATGAAGAAGGTCGCCGAGTTCGCCGGCATCACGCTCGACTGAGCAGCGGGCAGGGCACGCCCCCGCCCGCCGCGCACGCACGGGGCCCGCGCAGCGCCCGGCATCCCTGCGGGCACCCGCCCTCCCGCGAGCGGGCGAGCGGGCGCGCAGGAGCGGGGGGGTGGGCCGTCCGGCTACTTCGTCGCCGGCAGGCGCACGCTCGACAGGTCGCCGCCCACGGTGAGTGCCGCCCCGTAGCCGCCGGCCCGCACCGCCGCCTCGTAGTCGGCTGCGGTGATCGCGCCCTTCGGCAGCCGGTACGGCCCCTGCCGATCGGCGCCCAGCGGCGGGATGAGATGGGTGAGCATCAGGTGTTGCGCCCCCGTGCGCTGGGCCATCGCGCCCAGGTCGGTCGCGGTGCTCTGCCGGTGGTAGATCGGCGCCGGAAAGCCGGTTCCCCCGCCGGGTCCCATCACCGGATGGATCACCGAGTGGACGATGACCTGCGCGCCGCGCGCAAGCGCTTCGACCTGATCCGAGGTCGAGGAGGAGCGCGGCGGGGCCGGCACGTCGTTGCCGGCGTCCCCGCCGATCACCACCGAACCGGCGGGCGTGTCGACCCGATAGGATGCGTGGCCGGCGACATGCGTCGAGCGCACCGCAAGCACCCGGACCTCGCCGCTCGACCACACGACGCGCGGCTCGTCGGACGGGGCGAACGCGCGAACCGCGGCGAGTTCCGCCGGGCCGGCGACCGGCCTCGCCTTGTCCTCGGCGTGGCGCTGGGCGATCTCGCCCGACTGCAGATACGCATCCGCGGTGTGCGCGACCAGCTTCGCGCAGCTCATCACGTGGCCGGTCACGGCGGCCACGTCCGCCGAGCAGACCACATCGATCTTCGGCCGCTTGAATTCCTGCATCCAGCGCAACTGCAACAGGTCGGCGAGGCCGTCGACATGGTCGGAATGTACGTGCGTGACGAACACCGCGTTCAGCTGTCCCGGCGTGATGCCCAGCTGCGACAGGCGCATCGTGGTGCCGCGCCCGGCATCGAACTGCAGGAGAACGCCGCGGCAGTCGTTCGACTCGTCGCCATAGGACACGAGCGTGCCCGCGCCGGCGAGCCCCTTGAAGGAGGACGGCCCGCCCTGCGTCCCGGTGAGGGTCACCACCATGCACGGAGAGGCCTGCGCCCCGCCCGCGGCCAGCAGCGCGGCTGCCAGCAAGAGCCCACCTGTCCCGATCGTGCGCATCAGCCCTGCTCCTCTCATGGCGGCGAGCCGCCTCATGGGTGTGAAATGCTGCGTGCGGCAAAGCACGCACCGCGTAGAGCGGACTTCGTTCGCGAGACCGGCACCGGAATCGACCCACCTTCGCGTCCGGACGCATCGCTGCGGAACGCTGCGTCACCGCTCGCCGGACTGCACGCAAGCGACCAGGCTCCGGCCCCGGCAGCAGCCCTCGTGCGCGACGGCGCGGCCCGCCTCATGCCGCCTGCCGCTCGCGAGCCGGCACCTCCCGCTCGGCGAGATCCCAGAACAGACCGGTCATGATCTGCAGCCCCTCGCGCAGGATGGAGGCGAGCGCGTGCTCGTTGGGCGCGTGCTGCGAGCAGCCCGGGTACGAGTGCGGCACCCACAGCGTGGGCAGGCCCAGCCCCTCGGCGAAGCAGTCGTTCGGCAGCGAGCCGCCGATGTTGGGCAGCACCGCCGGTGGCGCGCCGGTGGTGCGGCGGATCGACTCCGCCGCCCAGCGCACCCACGGGTTGTCCGGATCGAGCCGGGTCGCCTGCATGAACGACTTGCGGGCCATCCCGAGCTTCACGCACCCGAAGCCCGCCGCGTCCAGGTGCCGGCGCAGGATCGGGACGAAGGATTCCACGTCGCTGCCCGCGACGAAGCGGATCTGGCAGGTCGCCTTCGCCCGACCCGGAATCGCGTTGACCGGGTTGTCCGGGTTGCCGGTGCGAAAGGCGAGGATCTCGAACGTGTTCCACGCATAGACCTTCTCCGCCGCGCTCAACCCGGGCTCGCCCCACCACGCATCGATCTGCGGCTCGTCGGGTTCGGGGGACGGCTGGCAGTCGCGCAGCGCGCGACGTACGCTCTCCGGGATCGACGGCGGGAGGAGTTCGCGCACGAGCACCCGGCCCTGCGCGCTCACGATGCTCGCCAGCGCATGCGCGAGCACGATGCCGGGGTTGGCGAGCAGCCCTCCCCAGTTGCCACTGTGGTGCCCGCCCTCGCGCAGGTCGACCGTGAAGTCGAGGTTGATGCAGCCCCTGGACCCGAGATACAGGGTGGGGCGCTGGGCGCTCAGTCGCGGGCCGTCGGAGGCGATCAGCACGTCGGCCGCCAGCCGTTCCCGGTAGCGCTCGCAGAACTCCCGCAGCCCCGGCGAACTCAGTTCCTCGCCGGTCTCGAGCGCGAACTTCACGTTGAAGCCCAGCCGTCCACGTTCAGCCAGCACCGCGGCGAGCGCGGCCATGTTGACCGAGTGCTGGCCCTTGTTGTCCGCCGTGCCGCGACCATAGAGCCGGTCGCCCTCCCGCGCCAGTTGCCAGGGGCCGATACCCTCGCGCCACTGCTCGTCGAGGCCCCGGATCACGTCGCCGTGGCCGTACATGAGGACGGTGGGCCGGGCGGGATCCTCGATCCGCTCGGCGAGCAGGATCGGACCGAACCCCTCGACCGGATTGGGCAGCACCTCGGTGGAGAAGCCCATCGCCGAGAACGCCGGGATCATCTCCTGCTCGAGATAGACCTCCATCTGCGGGCGGCTCTCCGGGATCTGGCTCTCGGTGCGGATGGCCACGCGGCGGGCAAGGTCCTCGACGAAGCGCCCTTCGTCGAAGTGCCGGGTGATGCGGGCAATCGCTGTCTCACGCGTCATGTCGAATGCTCCGCGCCGCTCGCGGCGCCTGGGGTATGCGCCCCGACCGGGCCGTGGCATCATGGCCGCGAACTGGCAGGCATCGGCCTGCGGCGCGCGTTCATGCTACCACCGGCGCCCGAAGCGCTCGGGCAGGCCAGTGCATCCCTGCCGGGTCCGTCCGGGCCCGGCCGGTCACCGCCCCCCACCCGCGGACACCCCCATGCGCCGTTCGATCGCCACGGTCTGCCCATCCCGTCCAGCCTGTCCGGCCTGCCCGACCCTCGTCACCCTGGTCGCCCTGGTCGCCCTGGCCGCCGCCTTGCCCGCACAGGGTGCGGACGCCTTCCCGGTCAAGCCGGTGCGGATCATCACCGCCTCTCCCGCGACCACCGGCGACCTGCTCGCCCGGCAGCTCGCGCAGCAGCTCGCCGAGCGGTGGGGGCAACCGGTGATCGTGGAGAACCGCGCCGGCGGCGCAGGGGTGCTGGCCGCGGAGGTCGCTGCGCGCGCCTCGCCCGACGGCTACACGGTCCATCTCGGTCAGCTGGGCTCGTTCGGTGCGGCGCCCAGCCTGCTGAAGAGCCTGTCCTACGACCCGCTGAAGAGTTTCGCGCCGATCACCCGCTTCGCACAGGTCTCCCAACTGGTGATCTCGCATCCGTCGGTGCCGGCCGCTTCCCTGAAGGACCTGATCGCCCACGCGAAGAAACCGGCCAGCCGGATGAGCTACGGCTCCGGTGGCGTCGGGACCTCGGGACACCTCACGCTCGAGATGTTCAAGAGCAGCACGGGCGTGGATATCCTCCATGTCCCGTTTCGCGGCGTCGGTGCCGCGCTCACCGCGGTGATCAGCGGCGAGGTGCAGCTCGCGGTGCTGCCGATGCCCGTCGCCCTGCCTCAGGTACGCGCCGGCAAGGTCCGCGCCTACGCGATTACCTCCGACCGCAGGTCGGCCTCCGCGCCGGACATCCCCACCGCGGCGCAGGCCGGGCTGCCTGCATTCGAATCGGCCACGTGGTTCGCGATGTTCGCCCCGGCGCGAACGCCCGCGGCGACCGTCGCTCGCCTGAACCGCGACATGGTCGAGATCATCGGCTCACCCGCGATGGCTACCTGGCTCACCGCGCAGGGCGCGGACCCTACGCCCAGCACACCTGCGGAACTCTCCGCCTTCGTCGCGGCGGAGATCGCGAAGTGGGCCCGGGTGGTGAAGGCAGCCGGAATCACGCCGGAGTAAGCGTCGCAGGTCCCAGGTCCGCCCTTCTCCTGCACCCGGGATCGGGCTAGCCTCTGCCCATCGGACGGCGCGAGCGTCGCGCAGTCGCGGCGCGATCGGGCGAGGCTCGCGGCGGGTCCGAACGACATCCATCGAACAGGGGGACGGGCATGGGCCGATTCGGCAGGAGAACAGTCGCGCTGCTGGGTGCTTTCGCGCTGGGCGTGGCGATCGTGGCGGCCGCGCAGTCGCAGTCGGCGCCGATGAGCTTTTTCGTCACCAGCACCGGTTCCGGCAAGGGCGGCGACCTGGGCGGCCTCGAGGGCGCGGATCGTCACTGCCAGAGTCTCGCGGAGGCCGCGGGCGCCGGCGCGCGAACCTGGCGCGCCTATCTCAGCACGCAGGGGCAGGGCGCGGTCAACGCACGCGACCGGATCGGCAGCGGCCCGTGGCACAACGCGAACGGCGTGGTGGTGGCGCGCACCCTCGAGGAACTTCACATCGGCAACAACGTGAACCGCGAGACCGCGCTCACCGAACGCGGCGAGCGGGTCTTCGGCCGGCTCGACGTGCCGCCCGGCCCCAACCGCCACGACATCCTCACCGGCTCGCGCAGCGACGGCACCGCGTTCCCCGAGGGCGAGGACCGCACCTGCCGCAACTGGACGAGCAGCGCCGAGGGGCGCGCGATGGTCGGCCACCACGACCGCATGGGCCTGCGCGACGACGAATCCTCGCGCTCCTGGAACGCCTCCCATCCCTCGGCCGGCTGCAGCCAGCCGGAACTGGTGAAGACCGGCGGCGCGGGCCTGTTCTACTGCTTCGCGGCGAAGTGATCGGTGCGGGGGGCTCGGTAGCGCGCGCACGCCGGCCCGGCCTCGCCAGCTGGTCGGTCCGACCGAGCGGACGCACGACATGGGCGTCGTCGCGTCCCCCGTACGAGCGGCAGCACGGAAGACCGGCACGCCCTTCCGCGTCCTGGCATCGACTCAGCGCGGTCCATCGGCTGGCCCCAGGCGTCCGCCCCACCCGCGAACGGTGTCACCCACCAGCTGGGCGACGATTCGACTCGCACGGGTGAGGCTGCCCTGGCGAGGATAGGCCAGGGTCACATAGCGGCGCAGGTCGGGTGCCACCACCTGGGCGGCCTGCAGCCGGCCACTGCGCAGCTCGGAGTCGACCGAGAACGGTCCGAGCAGCGCGTAGAGATGCGGGTGCTGGACGAGCAGCTCCTTCTGCATGCGCAGGGAGTCGGCCTCGATCGCCGCCTCCAGCCGGAAGCCGCGGCTGCGCGCGGTCTCGTCCAGGATGTCGCGCCAGTGCGCGGGCCGCCGCGGCATCACCAGCGGCACACCGCGCAACTGCCGGAACGACACCGTGCGCCCTGCCGTCAGCGCGCGGCCGGGCTGCGAGACCAGATAGGTGGCCGCGGTCGCGAGCAGCGTCTCGTCTGCCCGGGCCGGTCGTTCGTGACGAAACAGCACGGCGAGTTCGACGCTACCCGCATCGAGCAGCGCGTCGAGTTCGCCGCCCTGCCCCTCCCGGACATCGAGCCGGACGCCGGGATACTCGCGATGCAGCCGTCGGTAGACCTCGGTCATCAGCGGATGCGCCGCCGAGGGCAGGATGCCGACCCGCACCACGCCCATCGGCACTCGCGCGGTGTCGCGAATGTCGGCGAAGAGTTCGTCCGACTCCTGCAGCCAGTGGCGTACCCGCTGTGCGACATGCTCGCCGAAGTCGGTGAGGGCCACGCCGCGGCCGGTGCGCCGGAACAGCGCGCTGCCGCACTTCGCCTCGAGCGCCGCGATGCGACGGCTGATGTGCGACTGCACCGTGAGCCGGCGCGCAGCCGCCCGGGTGAAGCTCCCGAGTTCCGCGACCTCCAGGAAAAGCCGCCATTCGTCCGCCTGCACGCCGCCTCCCGCCATGCCGTCCGCGGCATGTCTGACATCGTCACGGCTAGTCTATGCGAATGTCCCCCCGGGCACGTAACCTCGCATCCCGGATCGGATCCCGGGCACCGGCCACGCGATCGCGCAGGAGACTTCAACGGTGCGCGGGGCGACGCCCGGCGATCCACCCGGCTGGCGGCGGCGGGCGGCGCGCCTGCCCGGTGCCGGCGCGGGCAGTGACATCGGCATCGGCAGACGAGGACACCCATGAGCCCGGAGCGCGCGACCCTGCGCATCGCCGTCGACAGCGGCGGCACCTTCACCGACATGGCCTGCTTCGACGAGGAGACCGGGCACATCCGGTTCGGAAAGGCCCTCTCGACCCATGACGCCCTCCACGAGGGCATCCAGAACACGCTCGATGGCGCAGGCGTCGACCTTGCCCGCGGCTATCTGTTCCTGCATGGCTCCACGATCGCGATCAACACCCTGCTCGAGCGTACCGGCGCAAAGACCGCGCTGCTGATCACCGAGGGCTTCCGCGACATCTACGAGATCGGTCGCGTCAACCGCCCCGACGCCTACAACCTGTTCTTCTCGAAGCATGTGCCGCTGGTGCCACGATCCCTGCGGCACGAGGTCAGCGAGCGGCTGCGCGCGGACGGATCCCTGCACAGGCCGCTCGATGTCGAGGCGGTACGCCGACTCGCGCGCGAGTTCGCTGCGCAGCGCATCGAGGCGGTGGCGATCCTGCTGCTGCATTCCTACCGCAACCCGGAACACGAGCGCAGGGTGAAGGCGATCGTGCAGGAGGAGCTGCCCGGCGCGTTCGTCTGCGCTTCGCACGAACTGTCGCAGGAGTACCGCGAGTTCGAGCGTGTGTCCACGGCGGTGGCCAACGCCTACGTCGGGCCACGGGTCTCGGCCTATCTTGGCGAACTCGACCGGCATCTGGCGGCCCGCGGCTTCGGCGGAGAGTTCCATGCGGTGCAGTCCACGGGCGGCCTGTTCCCGCTGCAGCATGCGCGCCGAGACTGCGTGCGGATGCTCGAGTCGGGTCCGGCCGCGGGCGTTATCGGCACCCAGGCGGTCTGCGCGCAGCTC
>JBIPNU010000386.1:0-3447 GCA_044370615.1 Burkholderiales bacterium | reverse complement strand
AGAAGGCGGACGTGCTCTATCGCGCGCTGGATGCGACCGAGTTCTACCGCTGCCCGGTGGCCCCGGCCGATCGGTCGGTGATGAACATCCCGTTCACGCTGCGCGACGCGACCCTCGACGCGCGATTCCTGGAAGGCGCGGAGCAGGCCGGGCTGGCGCAGTTGCAGGGCCACCGGTCGGTGGGCGGCATGCGGGCCTCGCTGTACAACGCGATGCCGCTGGAAGGGGTAGTGGCGCTGGTGGACTACATGCGCGAGTTCGAACGCAGGCACGGCCGGCCATGACGACGGGTGCATGCGCGGGGCGCGCGGCGACGAGGATGCGATGAGCGACACGGACGGTCCGGGCGGGCAGGCGGGAGGCTCCGGCAGCGAGGACGGCGCGCGGCTGGCCGAGTTGCGCGCCCGGGTCGATGCGATCGACGACCAGCTCGTCGCGCTGCTCAATGCCCGCGCACGCATCGCCCAGGCGATCGGGCACGTCAAGGGCGCGACCGCGGTGTACCGTCCGGAGCGCGAGGCGCAGGTGCTCGCCCGGGTCGCAGCCGCGAGCGAGGGGCCGCTGCCGGCAGGGCATCTGCGGCAGGTGTTCGTCGAGATCATGGGCGCCTGCCGGGCGCTCGAGGCGCCGGTCACGGTGGCCTTCCTCGGCCCTGCGGGCACCTTCAGCGAGGAGGCGGTGGTGCGGCAGTTCGGCGGGCTGGTCGAGCGACGCGCCTGCGCGAGTTTCGACGAGGTCTTCCGCGAGGTGGAGTCCGGACGCGCGCAGTTCGGGCTGGTGCCGGTGGAAAACTCCACCGAGGGCGCGGTCGGGCGCACGCTCGACCTGCTGCTGGCCACTCCGGTGCCGGTCACCGGCGAGGTACTGCTCCCGGTGCACCACAACCTGATGAGTGCCGCGGACAGCCTGCCTGAGGTCACGCGCCTGTATTCGCACGCGCAGAGCCTCGGGCAGTGCGTGCGCTGGCTCAACGCCCACCTGCCCGGGGTCGAGCGCGTCGCGGTGGCGAGCAACGCCGAGGCCGCGCGCCTGGCCGCGGCCGAGCCGGGGGCGGCGGCCATCGCCGGGCGGGCGGCCGCGCAGCGCTATGCGCTTGCGCTGCTCGCCGAGAACATCGAGGACGAGCCGGACAACACCACCCGCTTCCTGGTGATCGGCGGCGCGCCGCCGGCAGCCTCGGGCCGCGACAAGACCTCGCTCGTGCTCTCGGCGCGCAACCAGCCGGGCGCGGTGCACGGACTGCTCGCGCCGCTGGCCGACAATGAGGTGAGCATGACCCGCTTCGAGTCGCGCCCGGCGCGCACCGGACGCTGGGAGTACCTGTTCTACATCGACATCGAGGGGCATCCGAGCGAGCCCCATGTCGCGCGCGCGCTCGCGCAGCTCGAGGAGCGCGCGCTGTTCATCAAGCGGCTGGGCGCCTATCCGGCCGCGCGCGAACACAGTGGAGCCTTCCGATGAGTCTCACCGACCGCGCCCCGGCGCATGTGCGGGCGATCGCCCCGTACCAGCCCGGCAAGCCGATCTCCGAGCTTGCCCGCGAACTCGGGCTGGACGAGGCGGGAATCGTCAAGCTCGCCTCGAACGAGAATCCGCTGGGCGTGAGCCCGCGCGCGCTGGAGGCAATGACCCGCGCGCTGCAGGAGGTCACCCGCTACCCCGATGGCAGCGGCTTCGAGCTGAAGGCGGCGATCTCTCGCCGCTTCGGCGTGCGCCCGGCGCAGGTGGTGCTGGGCAACGGATCGAACGACGTCCTGGAGATCGCGGCGCGGGCTTTCCTCACCAGCGCCGACTCGGCGGTCTATGCGCAGCATGCGTTCGCGGTCTACCCGCTGGTGGTGCAGGCGATCGGGGCGCGCGGCATCGAGGTGCCCGCGCGCGACTACGGCCACGACCTGGACGCCATGCTCGCGGCGATCCGGCCCGACACGCGGGTGGTGTTCGTCGCCAACCCGAACAATCCCACCGGCACGTTCATCGAGGGTGCGTCACTCGCGCGCTTCGTCGCCCGCGTGCCTGCCGACGTGCTGGTGGTGCTCGACGAGGCCTACACCGACTACCTCCCCGAGGCGCTGCGCTACGACAGCGTTGCGTGGATCGCCCGCCATCCGAACCTGCTGGTCTCGCGCACCCTCGCCAAGGCCTACGGGCTGGCCGGCCTGCGGGTGGGCTTCGGGCTCGCGGCCCCGGAGGTCATCGACCTGCTCGACCGCGTCCGCCAGCCGTTCAACGTCAACAGCATTGCCCAGGCTGGCGCCGTTGCCGTGCTGGAGGACGAGGCGTTCCTGCGTCGCAGCTGCGAGGTCAACCGCGCGGGCATGGACCAGCTCGCCGCGGGGCTCGGCGCGCTCGGCCTGGCGTGGATCCCGTCCTTCGCCAACTTCGTGACGGTACGGGTCGGGCCGGCGGCGCAGGTGTTCCAGCGCCTGCTGCAGGCCGGCGTGATCGTGCGACCGGTCGCCGGCTACGGATTGCCCGAGCACCTGCGCGTGTCGATCGGCACGCAGGCGGAGAACCGGCGGTTCCTCGAGGCGCTCGCCGCCGCGATCGACGGGCTGGAGGGCGTGCCGCGCGGCGCGCCGGTCGCCGCGCAGTGAGCCCGTCCGGCCTTTCCGGGCCCGTGCCGACGCCGGTCGACTGCCTCGGCGTGGTCGGTGTCGGGCTGATTGGCGGCTCCTTCGCGCTGTCGCTGAAGGCAGCCGGTGGGGTCGGCCGGGTGCTGGGGTTCGGTCGGACCGAGGCGACGCTGCGCGCGGCACTGGCGCTGGGGGTGATCGACGAGGCGGCGACCGATCTCTCCGCGCTCGCGCGCTGCGACGTCGTGCTGCTGGCCACGCCGGTCGGCCAGCTGCCGGCGGTGATGGAGGCGCTCGCGCGCCACCTCGCGCCAGGCGCGGTGGCCACCGACGGGGGCAGCACCAAGCGCGACGTGATCGCCTGCGCGCGGGCCGCGCTGGGTGCGGCGCTGCCGCGCTTCGTGCCCGCTCATCCGATCGCGGGCGCGGAGACCAGCGGGCCGGCGGCCGCGCGCGCCGGGCTCTTCGCCGCTCGCCCGGTCGTGCTCACGCCGGTGGCCGAGACCGATGCGGCCGCGCTCGCGCGTGTGCGCACCCTGTGGCAGACCACTGGCGCGCGCGTGCTGTCGATGGACGCCGAGGCACACGATCGCGCGCTCGCTGCCACGAGCCACCTGCCGCACGTGCTGGCCTTCGCGATGATGAACGCGGTGGCGGCGCGCGAACACGCCGACACGATGCTGGACCTCACCGGCGGGGGCTTCCGCGACTTCACCCGCATCGCCGCGAGCAGTCCGGAGATGTGGCGCGACATCTGCCTGTCCAACCGCGACCTGCTGTGCGCCGAGATCGACGACTACGCCGCGCGGCTCGCACGCCTGCGCGAGGCCATCGCCCGCGGCGACGGGCCCGCGCTCGAGCGCGAGTTCGC
>JBIPNU010000385.1:0-3448 GCA_044370615.1 Burkholderiales bacterium | reverse complement strand
CTGATCGCGCTCGATATCTGTTCGCGCGCGCGTCCTGCGCACCGCGCGTGATGGCCGGGCGAGCAGGGGTGGCAGACCGTCGGCCCTCCGGGCGCCGCCTGTACTCGTTCGCGGTCGTGGCCGATACGCACGTGAACGAGCGCGAGGACGGTTCGATGTCGCCGTTCGCCACCAACGCACTGGCCAACGGGCGCGCGCGGCACGTGTTCGCGGAGTTCTCCGCGCTCGACCCCGCGCCCGCCTTCGTGGTGCATCTGGGCGACATCGTGCACCCGATGCCCGGCGTACCCGCCTACGCGGAGGCGGCGCGGCGCTTCCGCGACCTGAGTGCCGGCCTTGGCGTCCCCCTGCACCTGGTCCCCGGAAACCACGACATCGGCGACAAGCCGGTGGACTGGATGCCCGCGGAGATCGTCTGCGAGCCCTTCGTGGAGCGTTACCGGCAGACCTTCGGCGCCGACTGGTACGCGTTCGATGCCGGCGTGCCTGGCCATCCCGCCCGCGGGATCGTGCTCGATGCGCCCCTGATGAACTCGGGACTCCCCGCCGAGCACGAGCAGCGGGCGTGGCTCGAGCGCGAACTGGCCGCCCATGGCGGGTCGCGCTGCTTCGTGTTCATCCACTATCCGCCGTTCGTGCTCGAGCCCGGCGAGCGGCCGAGTTACGACAACATCGACGAGCCTGCGCGCGGCTGGCTGCTGGCGCTGCTGCGCGAGCACCGGGTCGAGGCACTGTTCGCCGGCCATGTGCACAACTTCTGGTACGACCTGCACGGCGATACCGAGCTCTACCTGCTGCCGGCCACCTCGTTCCTTCGCCACGACTACAGCGAGTTCTACCGCGTCGATCCCGGCTGCGAGTTCGGTCGCGGCGATGCCGGCAAGTTCGGCTACGCGATCGTCGACGTCCACGAGCGTGGCCACGACCTGCGCCTGGTGCGCACCGGGGGCCGCAGCCTCGCGCCCGGCGAGCGGTACGTGCCGCGCCGGGCTGCCGCGCCGCTGTCGGTGAGGTCGGCCCCCGAGCTCGGGGTCGGGGCCGAGCTGCGCCATCCGTGGGCCGAGGTGGCCGAGATCACCTCCACCGGGGGCGTCCAGGAGTTCGGGCGCAAGCGGGCGCGCAACGACTATCCGCTGCTCGCGCTCTGGGAGATGGGCAGCTGCATCGCCAAGGTGCCGGAGCAGGACCTCCTCGATGAGCGCACCCTCGGGCGGATGCGGCTGATGCGAGCGATCGGCCACCGCTTCGTCGCGACCGTGCTGGGTGCGCCGCGCGAGCGACTGCTGCGCGTGCTGTCCGGGCACCCCGGGCTGGTGGAGGCGCTCGAAGTCAACCTCGGGCAGGCCGCGCTCGCACGCGAGGCACCGGCCCTGCGCGAAGCGCGCGCGGCCGGCGGGGTGCCGTTCATCTGGGCGAAGCTGCGGATGCACGAGGACGAACACGTGAGCGGCGGACAGATCAACCACTTCATCCGCACCGGGCTGCTGCCGGACGAGCTCGACGGTGCGCCAGCGGCGCTGGCGTCGGCCGGACTGACGGGGGTGGTCGACGGGCTGACCGTGCGCATCGATCGCGACGTACCGCTGCTGCCGCTCGCAGCGCGCGTGTCCACCTTCGCCGAGGCGAGCGGCCTGTGCGTGCTCGCCGGGGTCAAGCTCGCCGACGCGAGCCTCGCGCGCGCGCGCGACGACCTGCTCGACACCGCGCGCCTCGCCGCCGAGGCGCACCTGGCCGCGCGGGCCGCGCGTGGTTCGCGCTGGATCTTCGACACGCTGATGGACGTCGATCGCGGCTATTTCCCGCGCACGGCATTCATCGACCGCATGTACAACCCGCGACCTGCATTGCGTGCATGGGCGGCCATGACCGCGCGGCTGGGCGACACCCGCGTCCTCGCGCTGGCCCCGGAGGCGATGGCGGCCGATCGTCCGGGCGGTGTGCGCTTCGTGGCCGACGGGCGCGAGGGCTGGTTGCTGGCCGGCTCCGCCGCGCACGCCCGCGCCACCCTCGATGCGGCAGGTGTGTCGGTGGACTGGACCGACCTCCTCGCCGGCACGGGCATCGAAGTACCCGAGGGCGATCGCGGCCTGTGGCTTGTGCTCGCACGCGGGCGGGAGCGCTCGTGAACCGGCGCGTCCCGATGTCCGCCGCGTACGGAGGGGGGCCGCGCGTGGCGCTGCGCGGCGCCGGGCGCGTCGGAGCAGTACGCGGCGCCGGGTGCGCTGGAGCAGTACGCGGCGCCGGGTGCGCCGGAGCAGTACGCGGCGCCGGGTGCGCCGCGGGGGCGGTGCACGGCGCCGGCTCTCCCTGACCCTCGCCCGCGTCCGATGGACATCCTGTTCCTGCTGATCCCGTTGTCGATCGTCCTCGCGCTGCTGATCGGGGTGGCGTTCTGGTGGGCGGTCCGCAGCGGTCAGTTCGACGATCTCGAGGCGCCCGCGCACCGGATCCTGCTCGACGACGACGACCCGCGCGACCCGCGCGACCCGCCCCGATCGTCGTCGGGCTGAGCGCAGGCCGTGGCGCGTCCACGGCATTTGATCTGCATCAACTTCGCCTCCGCGCTCCGCGGCGACCCTAGCGGCGTCGGGTGGCCGGTGCCGCTCCCGACGCCGTATGCGAGGGAGCGAGGGACATGCAGACAGCCAGTGACGTGGTGCCGACCGGTGAGGTCTACAACTACGGCGTGGTGCGCCAGTTCGCGGTGATGACCGTCGTCTGGGGCGTGGTGGGGATGCTGGTCGGGGTGGTGATCGCCGCGCAACTCGCGTGGCCCGACCTGCTGCCCGCCGTACCGTGGCTGAGCTACGGACGCCTGCGGCCGCTGCACACCAACGCGGTGATCTTCGCGTTCGGCGGCTGCGCGCTGTTCGCGACGTCCTACTACGTCGTGCAGAGAACCTGTCACGTGCGCCTGTTCTCCGACCGTCTCGCGGGATTCACGTTCTGGGGCTGGCAGCTGGTGATCCTGCTCGCGGCGGTGTCGCTCCCGCTGGGCTACACCTCGGGCAAGGAGTACGCCGAACTCGAATGGCCGATCGACCTGCTGATCGCGGTCGTCTGGGTGTCCTACGCGGTGGTGTTCTTCGGCACGATCCTGCGGCGACGGGTGCGCCACATCTACGTGGCGAACTGGTTCTTCGGCGCCTTCATCCTCACCGTGGCGATCCTGCACATCGTCAACAGCGCGGCGATGCCGGCGTCGCTGACCAAGTCCTACTCCGCCTATGCGGGGGTGCAGGACGCGATGATCCAGTGGTGGTACGGCCACAACGCGGTGGGCTTCTTCCTCACTGCCGGCTTCCTCGGGATGATGTACTACTTCATCCCGAAGCAGGCCGGGCGGCCGGTCTATTCGTACCGGCTGTCGGTGGTGCACTTCTGGGCGCTCATCTTCACCTACATGTGGGCGGGCCCGCACCACCTGCACTACACCGCGCTGCCGGAC
>JBIPNU010000015.1:0-12576 GCA_044370615.1 Burkholderiales bacterium | reverse complement strand
TGATCACCGGCGCAACCGGCTCGCCCTCCACCAGCGGCGCGCCGCAGTGGTAGCACGCCTGGGCGCACGCACTCACGGGTCGACGCGCCCGCAGGCAGCACGCCACGCGGTGCGGGCAACAGGGCGGCAGAGTCGGCCGGTCATCGGAAGACGGCGGGAGCGGGGAGCACGGGGCGGGCGGCGGTGGATTCCTGGAAGCGGTGGCGGTGCGACGCTGCCCGGGAGGGAGCCGGACCGGGCGCCGCGGGCCGCCGCCTGCAGCGATCATTCCAGTGCGGTCCGGGCGCGTGTTGATCTGGGTCAACCCGCCGCGCGGTTTGGCTAGAATGGCTGCATGCTGACCGTGATCGACGGGGATGTCCCCTTCCCTCCCCTCGAGCAGGCGGAGGATCTCCCCAGCGGCTTGCTCGCGGTCGGCGGGGATCTGTCGGTCAGGCGACTGGTGGACGCCTACTCGCGCGGCATCTTCCCGTGGTTCTCCCGCGGAGACCCGATTCTCTGGTGGAGCCCGGATCCGCGCATGGTGCTCTTCCCCGATGAGCTGCGCGTGCAGCGCTCGCTGCGCAAGCGACTGGCGCGCCCGGACTACCGGGTGCGGGTCGATGCCGCGTTCGACGCGGTGGTCCGCGGCTGTGCAGCGCCGCGCGCGCGGCAGAGCGGCACCTGGATCAGCCGCGCGATGCGCGAGGCCTACGGACACCTGCACGAGGCCGGTATCGCGCACTCGGTGGAAACCTGGATCGACGGCGAACTCGCCGGCGGACTGTACGGAGTGTCGCTGGGTCGCGTGTTCTTCGGCGAGTCGATGTACACGCGGGTACCCGACGCCTCGAAGATCGCCTTCGTGCACCTGGTACGCCGGCTGCGGGCGGCCGACTTCGGACTGATCGACTGCCAGATGCGCACCGATCACCTCGCGCGCTTCGGCGCGCGCGAGATCCCGCGCGCGGACTTCGCGGCACGGCTGCGGGAGTTGATACACTGCGACGCAGGCGGCATCGCCGGATCGACGCAGGCCTGGCAGCGGGCCTGGGCCGGTCCCGACCCGGTCGCCGACTCCGTTTCCGTCCTCGACCCGGACCCTGCCAGCGACCGGGCAGCCATCGACGGCGCTTCGAACCGGCCCGGCGCACTGCGATGACCCGCCTGAACGATTTCCCGATCTCGGTCCTGCAGTTCTACACCACGGCCCGCTATCCGTGCAGCTACCTGCCCGACCGCATGGCCCGCTCGCAGGTCGCCACGCCCGGCCACCTGATCGACACCGCGGTCTACGGCGAGCTGGTGCGCGCGGGGTTCCGGCGCAGCGGCGCCTTCACCTATCGTCCCTACTGCGACAGCTGCCGCGCCTGCGTGCCGGTGCGCGTACCGGTCGACGGGTTCCGGCCAAGCCGCTCGCAGCGAAGGGCGCAGGCGCGCCATGGCGGGCTCGAGGGCTCGATGCAGGAGCTGCGCTACTCGCCCGAACACTACGCGCTGTACCTGCGCTATCAGGCCGCACGCCACAGCGGGGGCGGCATGGACCAGGACAGCCGCGAGCAGTACCGGCACTTCCTGCTCCAGAGCAACGTGCGCACGCACCTGATCGAGTTCCGCGAGGGCAGCGGCGGCGCCCTGCGCATGGTGAGCATCGTCGACCGGCTCAGCGACGGCCTGTCGTCGGTCTACACGTTCTTCGAGCCCGGTGCGGCCGGCGCGAGCTATGGCACCTACAACGTGCTCTGGCAGCTCGAACAGTGCCGCTCGCTCGGCCTGCCGTATCTCTATCTCGGCTACTGGATCGCGCAGAGCCGGCAGATGGCCTACAAGGCGAACTTCCGGCCGATGGAGGGCCTGATCGACGGCTCCTGGCGCGCCCTGCCCGAGACCGACCCCTCCGCCTGACGGCATGCCCGTGACCGGCCCCCCGAGGCCACGCGGGCCGGAGGCGGCCGTGTCCGACCTCGCCACGCGACTCGATGCGCTGCTGCCGCAGACGCAGTGCACCCGCTGCGGCTACCCGGCCTGTCGCCCCTACGCCGAGGCCATCGCCGCGGGCGAGGCCGACATCGACCGCTGCCCGCCCGGCGGCGACGCGGGCGCAGCCGCGCTCGCGAGCGCAAGCGGCCGACCGGTCCGGCCGGTGGATCGATCCCGCGGCGAGTCAGGCCCGCTGCGCATCGCGCTGATCGACGAGGCCGCCTGTATCGGCTGCACGATCTGCCTGCAGAAATGTCCGGTGGACGCGATCGTCGGCGCCGCGCGCCGCATGCACACGGTCATCGCCGCCGAATGCACAGGCTGCGAGCTGTGTGTCGAACCCTGCCCGGTCGACTGCATCGCGCTGGTCGAACCCGCCCCTGGTTCCACGCGCTTCGATCCCCGGATCGCGCGCGAGCGCCACCGGTTCCGCGAGCAGCGGCTTGCCCGCGAGCCGGTCGATCGGGCGCAACGCCACGCCCGTGCCGCTGCGCTCAAGCTCGCCGCGCTCGAGCAGTCACCCCCGGCGGGCGACGAGGCCGGGGCTGCGCGACGGCGAGCGATCGTCGAGCGCGCGCTCGCGCGCGCTCGCGCGCGCCTCGCCGGCGAGGAGCCCGATCGCGGTCTCTGAAGGCCTCTCGCGCGCGACGCCTCCCGCTGCACGCGGCCGTCCCGCGCTCGCCGCTGCGCACCCGTCCCCCGACGGCAGCCCCGCCCTCGCCGGCCTGTGCCGCGTCGCCGGCTTGCGGTAGCCTGCGGCCCTGCGCGGTCGCGTCGCGGGCCGTCCCCGACGGACGGGCAGTCCACCGCCTTGCCCCTGCCGCCCCTTCCGGACCCTCCTCCCATGCCCAAGACCCCTTCCTCGCCCCGCGGTGCGCGTACCGGCGGGCGGCCGCGACGCGGCGAGCGCGTCGCCCCGCTGCTCCCGTCGACGCTCGGCCCGGGCCGCATCCCGTACGCGCGCGGCATGCGCGCCGGCGACTGGGTATTCGCCAGCGGCGTGATGGCGGCTGACTGGGACGCCGGGCGCTGCCAGGGGCTGTCGCCCGCGGTGGCGCGGACGCATTCGCCCTTCTCCGGCCTCCCGGCGCACCGGCGCGAGGCGGCCTGCGTGCTGGACCGGCTGGGCGAGGTCCTCGCCGCCGGGGGCAGCGCCTTCGACCACGTGGTGCGCAGCGACCAGTACTTCACCACGTGGCGCGCGGTGAACCCCTACCACGGCGAGCGGGTGCAGCGGTTCCGGCCGATCGTGCCGCCGACCACATCGGTGCTGGTACCCGGGTTGTCGCTGCCCGGCGCGGCGCTCGATGCCCAGTTCATCGCGATGGCCCGCAGCAGCCGCGCGCGCATCGAGCCGTTCTATCCGGACGGGTTGCACGTGCCCTCGACGTCGGGCTTCGCGCCGGTCCTGCGCGGCGGCGACTTCCTGTTCGTGGCCGGTTTCATGGCGGCCCACCAGCCCGGCGACCTGGGCGGCATCGCGCCCGAGGCGAAGGTGCCCGAAGGCCACCTGTGGAAGGGCACCCGTATCCGGCTGGAGGCGGAGTACGCGATGGAGCACAAGATCGCGGTGGCCCTCGCCGGGTCCGGGTCAGACCTGACGCGCGTGGTGAAGGCGCAGGTCTACCTGCGCGACATGAGCGACCTGCCCGCCTTCAACGAGGCCTGGCATCGGTGGTTCCCGACCTGGCGACCGGCCGTGAGCTACGTGCCGATCGCCACCCCGGGGCTGGCGATCGAGGATGCCCGGGTCGAGATCAACGCGATCGCGCTGGCGGGCGACGCGCAGGCGCGAGCGCAGGCGATCGACGGCGGCTTCCACACCGGCATCGACGGACAGCCGGCCGCCGTGCTGGCCGGCGATCTGCTGTTCTGCTCGGCGCTGCTCGCCGCCGACGCCGACGGACCGCTG
Source organism: Burkholderiales bacterium (assembly GCA_044370615.1). Lineage (GTDB taxonomy): Bacteria > Pseudomonadota > Gammaproteobacteria > Burkholderiales > CAIKXV01 > CAIKXV01. The sequence goes on along the minus strand of JBIPNU010000015.1, from coordinate 8,705 downwards.
CCGGGCTGCGTGCCCGATCCCCGCCAGCCGTGGTTCGGCTCGCGCGCCGAGGCCCAGGTCGATGGCATCGTCGGGCGTGCCCGTGCGCTGTGCGAGCAGGCCGGAACCCGGCTCGAGCACCTGCTGCGCCTGCAACTCTTCGTCACCGACCTCGCCGAGGCGGATGCCGCCTGCCAGGCATTCGCCCGACACCTGCCGGGCCTGCCGCTGCCGCTGTCCATCGTCCAGGTACCCGCGCCCCTGCCGGTGCCGGGCTGTTCGCTGATGGCCGACCTGTGGATCCACGCGCCCTGAGGTCGGATCCGGCCGTGCCTGGTCGCCGGCGCTGGGCGCGGCGCCTCGCGTGGGCGGCGGGCGGCGGCGTGCTCGCGTTCGCCACGCTGCTGGGGATCGCGCACCATGCGCTGCCGCCGCTGCTGCGCGGCGTGATCGCCGAGCAGGCGGGGAAGTTCCTCGGGCGCGAGGTGCAGATCGATGCGGTCGCGCTCGACCCGCTGCGCCTGTCGCTCGCGATCGACGGCCTGCGCATCCTCGAGCCCGGTTCTGCTCCGCCGCTGCTCGAGATCGAACGCGTCGAAGTCGATCTCGCCGCGAGTTCGCTGTGGCACCGCGCGCCCGTGCTCGAACGCGTCCGCCTGAAGCGTCCGCACGGCAGGGTCGTGCGCACCGCGCCCGCCCGCTTCAACTTCTCCGACATCGTCGAGACCCTCGCGAGGCGCCCGCGCCCGGAACGTCCGGCCCCCTTCTCGGTGCGCAACCTCTCGCTCGTCGATGGGCGCATCGACATCGATGACCGCGTCGATGCCGTCCGGCATGAGCTGGCTGCCCTGGACGTGTCCGTTCCGCTGCTCTCGCGCCTGCCCTCGGAGATCGAGACCCCGGTGCAGGCGCGCCTCGCCGCCACGCTCGACGGCGCGCCGTTCAGCCTGGGGATCGACGGCCGACTGCTCGCGCCGCCGCTCGCCTTCACCACACGCCTGGCGGTGAAGGATCTGGCGATCGCGCGATGGCTGCCGCACGCGCCGCTCGACCCCGTCCCCGCCCTGTCCGGAAAGCTCAGCACCGACCTTCGGCTGGCGATCGCGGCGCAGCCGGACGGCGCCCCCGCCTCGCTGGCCCTCTCGGGCTCGATCGAGGCGTCCGACCTCGCGATCGCCGATGCACGCGGCACCGCGGTCGCGCAGGTGGCTCGCCTGGCGGTCGGCATCGAGGACGCCGACCTGCGCGCGCGCCGCGTGGCGCTGTCCGAACTGAGCGTCGCGGGGCTGTCCGCGGAGATCGTGCGCGAGGCGGATGGCCGCCTGAACCTGCTCGCGCTGCTGCCTCGGCAACGCGCGGTGCGGGGCGCAGTGCCCGACGGCGCGGCACCCGAAACCCCGCGAGCGGACGCCACATCCTCCGGCACGGCGACGCCGGCGCGGGCGGCTCCGAGCCTCTCCATTGCCTCGCTGCGCATCGAGGACGGGCGCATCGGATGGACCGATCGCGCGGTCTCGCCGACCTTCGCCACGCGGGTGGACACGCTCGCGGTGTCCGTCCAGGATTTCGCGACGGGCCGCGAGGCGCCCGCGCCGACAAAGGCGAGCCTGCGCACGGCCCGCGGCGAGGCGCTCGAACTCGAGGCCGGGCTGCGGCTCGCGCCGCTCTTCGCCGAAGGCCGGCTGACGATCGCCGACGTGCGGATCCCGGACTATGCCCCCTACTTCGCCGCGCGACTGCCCACCCGCCTCGAGGCCGCCACGGTCTCGGGATCGAGCGGCTTCCGGGTGGACGCTACTGGCGGCAAGCCGGCGCTGTCGCTCGCCGGCCTCGCGCTCGACCTGCGCGGCGTGCGCGCGCGCCTGCCCGAGGCCGCGGAGCCGTGGCTGCAGCTGGCGTCGCTCGCGGTCGCCGGCGTGGATGCCGACCTCGCCGCCCGGCGCATCCGCGTGGGCTCGATCCGTGCGAGGGATGGCAGCGTGCGCGCGATGCGCGATGTCGACGGGCTCATCGATCTGGCCCGCCTCGGGCGAGCGCCGGCGACGGCCTCGGCCGCGTCGTCCGCGCGCGCCCCGACCGAGCCCTGGTCGTGGTCGCTGGGCGAGGCCGATCTCGACCGCTGGGCAGTACGCGTCGAGGATCGACGCCCTCCCGATCCGGTGATCCACGAGTTCGCGGGGCTGTCGGCGCGCATCGCCGGCCTCGGGAGTCGCCCTGGCACGCGCGGCCGCCTGCAGGCACGGACCGCCATCGCCCGCGGCGGCAGCCTCGCGCTGAAGGGCGAGGTCGGCCTCGCACCCGGCTTCGCGGAGATCGAGGTCGATCTCGACGCGCTGGCTCTGGTCCCGCTGCAACCCTACTTCTCGGACCGGTTGAACGTCCAGGTCACCTCCGGCGATCTCGGCGTGCGCGGCCGCGTGCGCGTGGAAGCCCCGCCGGCCTCGCAGCCGGCGCGGGTACGCTTCGAGGGCGACCTGCGCCTCGCCAGTCTCGGCGCACTCGAGCGCTCGAGCCAGGAGGAACTGCTGCGCATCGGCACGCTGCAGGCCACCGGCGTGCGCGCGGGATCCGACCCGGCCGGACTGGACATCGCGGAGATCGCGCTGTCGGATTTCGCCGCGCGGCTGATCCTGTCCAAGGAGGGACGGCTCAGCCTGCGAGAGGTGATCCCGCCGGCGCCAGGCGCGAAGGCGGCGGCCGCCGCGAAGCCGGCAACGCCCGCGGACCCGGCGTCCTCCGCGTTCCCGACGGATGCCGAGGCGCCGACCCCGGCGCCGCAGGCACCCACGCGGGTCGCCAGGCCCGACCCCGGGCCGGAGGCCACGCGCGCCGCGCGCCTGCCGATGCGCATCGGACGCATCACGATCGTGGGCGGGACGGTGAACTACTCCGACTTCTTCGTGCGTCCGAACTACCGGGTGAACCTGACCGGCCTCGCCGGCACGGTGACCGAACTCACGTCGCAGCCCGGCACCACGGCCGAGATCGACCTGCGGGCCGCGGTCGACGGCACCGCGCCGGTGCAGATCGCCGGGCGCATCAACCCGCTGGCCTCTGCGCTGTTCGTCGACATCAAGGCCTCGATGCGCGGGGCGGAACTGTCGACGCTCTCGCCCTACACGATCAAGTACACCGGCTACGGCATCGAGCGAGGTCGGCTCACGCTGGAGACCGCCTACCGGGTCGAGGACCGCAAGCTCGACGCCAACCACCGGGTGTTCCTCGACCAGCTCACCTTCAGCGCGGACCGGGTGGACGGCCCGGCGGTGCTGCGCCTGCCGATCCTGTTCGCGGTGCGGCTGCTGCAGAATCGCAATGGCGAGATCGACCTCACGCTGCCGGTATCCGGCACGCTCGATGACCCGAAGTTCCGGCTCGGTCCGATCATCTGGCAGGTCGTGGTGAACCTGATCACCCGCATCGTCACCGCGCCCTTCGCGCTGTTCTCCGGAGGCGGTCAGCAGGACCTGTCCTACGTGGGCTTCCCGGCGGGCAGCACCGAGCTGGACGAGGCCGGCCGGTCGCGGCTCGCCTCCGTCGGCAAGGGCATGGCCGAGCGGCCCTCGCTGCGGCTGGAACTCTCCGGACGGGTCGACCCGGAAGCCGACCGGGCCGCGCTGCGCCTGGCGAAGGTGCAGGCGGCAGTGCGCGCGCAGGTTGCGCGCGATCGCGTGCGCCGCGGCGAGGCGGCCCCGCCGCTCGCGCAGCTGGTGCCCACCCGCGAGGAGTACGAGACGGCGCTGCGCGCGGTCTACCGGCAGGCACCGATCGCGCGGCCGCGCAACGCGATCGGGCTCACCCGCGACCTGCCGGTGGCCGAGATGGAAACCCTGCTCCTGACCGCCTCCCGGGTGGGCGACGAGGACCTGCACGCACTCGCCACCGAGCGCGCCCGCGCGGTCGAGGCCTGGCTCGTCGGGGACGCCGGCCTGTCCCCCGAGCGCATCTTCCGTGTCCCGGCGAAGGACGACGCGCCGTCGACCGGCAGCCCGCGCAGCGCAGCGCGCGTGGACCTGCTCCTGCGATGAAACGAATGCCTCCTCCGATGTCCGCGACCGATCCCCGGGAACCCGTACGCCTGTCCAAGCTGATGGCCGCCCGCGGCCTGTGTTCGCGCCGCGAGGCCGATGGCTACATCGAGCGCGGCTGGGTCCGCGTGGACGGGGTCGTGGTGAGCGAACTGGGCTCGAAGGTACTGCCGCACCAGACGATCACGCTCGCGCCGGCCGCTCGCAGCGCGCAGCAGGACCGCGTGACCGTCCTCCTGCACAAGCCGGTAGGCTACGTCTCCGGCCAGCCGGAACCCGGCTACCAGCCCGCGGTCGTGCTGGTCACCGCCGAGCGCCAGGCAGGCCTGCACCGTCCGTCGCGCGCCTTCGACCGGTCGCACCTGCGCGGCCTCGCCCCGGCGGGGCGCCTGGACATCGATTCCACCGGACTGCTGGTGCTCACCCAGGACGGGCGCATCGCCCGGCAACTGGTCGGCGAGGACAGCGCGGTCGAGAAGGAGTACCTGGTACGCGTGGAGGGACGCCTCGCGCCCGAAGGGCTCGACCGGTTGCGCTTCGGACTCGAACTCGACGGCCGGCCGTTGCGCCGCGCGCAGGTGACCTGGCAGAACCGGGACCAGCTGCGCTTCGTGCTGCGCGAGGGACGCAAGCGGCAGATCCGTCGCATGTGCGAACTCGTCGGGCTGCGCGTGACCGGGCTGAAGCGGGTGCGCATCGGGCAGGTACGCCTCGGGGACCTGCCCCAGGGCCAGTGGCGCTACCTCGCGCCCGGCGAGTCCTTCCTCGGACAGGGTCGGGACGCCTCGCCGCTATAATCGAACGCCAGGGGCGCACGCGATGCGCGCGCGCCCCGCCCCCGGAGGATTCGCGATGGCGCTCCCGCTCGACGGCGTGAAGGTGGTCGACCTCACCAACGTGCTCGCCGGCCCGTTCTGCACGATGACCCTGTCCGACCTCGGGGCCGAAGTGCTGAAGGTCGAGAATTTCCCCGAGGGCGACCTCTCGCGCCGACTCTCGCCGAAGGTGAACGACGAGAGCTACTGCTTCGCGATGGTCAACCGCAACAAGCGCAGCATCGGCCTCGATCTCAAGAACCCTCGCGGCAAGGAGGTGTTCATGAAGCTCGCGGAGGGCGCCGACATCATCCTCGAGAACATGCGCCCCGACGCGAAGTTCCACATGGGGGTGGACTACGAGTCGGTGAAGAAGGTCAACCCGCAGATCATCTACGCGTCGATCTCCGGCTTCGGGCAGACCGGCCCCTACGCGAAGAAGGGCGGCTACGACATCGTCGCCCAGGGCATGACCGGCATCATGCGCATGACCGGCGAGCCGGGCGGCCGTCCGGCGAAGGTCGGCATCGCGATGAACGACGTCGCAGGCGGCGTCACCGCGCTCTACGGCATCCTCGCCGCCTACATCCACCGCCTGCGCACCGGCGAAGGACAGTACCTGGAGACCTCGCTGGTCGATGCCGGTCTCGCCTGGATGGTCTGGGAGAGCGCGGCGTTCTTCGGTTCCGGCGAGGTGGCGATGGCCAATGGCACCCGGCACCGCCGCTCCGCCCCGTACCAGGCCTTCCGTACCGCCGACGGCTACGTCACGATCGGCGCCAACAGCGAGAAGATGTGGGCGAGCCTTTGCCGGCAGGTGCTGGAGCGCCCCGAGCTGCTCGAGGACGAGCGCTTCCGCGGCCTGCCCAACCGGCTCGCCAACGTCGAGGCGCTGCAGGAGGAGATCGAACGCGTGCTGGTCACCCGGCCCACCGCGCACTGGGTACCACTGCTCGATGCGGCCGCGGTGCCCGGCGGTCCGGTATACACCTTCGACGAGACCGTCGAGGACCCGCACATCAAGGCGCGCGAGATGTTCTTCGATGTCGAGCACCCGAAGATCGGACCCATGAAGAACATCGGCTATCCGGTCAAGTTCTCGCGCACACCGCAGCAGTACCGCTCGCCCGCGCCCTGGCTCGGCCAGCACACCGAGGAAGTGCTCTCGGAGCTCGGCTATGCACGCGAGCAGATCGATGCCCTCTTCGGCGAGGCGGTCGTCTTCGACAAGTACCGCGCCGCGGGCGAGACGCGCTGACATGAACCCGGCGAAGCGACGCGAGATCTTCGCGCGCTTCGAGCGCGCCAACCCGCACCCGCAGGGCGAACTGCACTGGTCGACGCCCTTCCAGCTGCTGGTCGCGGTGATCCTGTCCGCGCAGGCGACCGACCGCGGAGTGAACCTCGCCACGGCCACGCTGTTTCGCGACGCGCCCGGTCCTCGCGAGATGCTCGCGCTGGGTCGCGAGGGCATCGAGCGTCATATCCGCACGATCGGCCTGTTCCGCTCGAAGGCCAGGCATGTCGAGGAGACCTGCCGGATCCTGGTCGAGCGCCACGGCGGCGAGGTGCCGCGCGACCGGGAATCGCTCGAGTCGTTGCCGGGGGTCGGTCGGAAGACCGCCAACGTGGTCCTCAACATCGCCTTCGGCGAGCCGACGATCGCGGTGGACACCCACCTGTTCCGGCTCGCCAACCGCATCCCGCTCGCCCCTGCGCGCACTCCGCTCGCGGTGGAGCGACGGCTGCTGCGGCTGATCCCGCCCGAGTACCTTCAGCACGCGCACCACTGGTTGATCCTGCATGGGCGCTACGTATGCAAGGCGGTGCGGCCGGACTGCCCGAACTGCCTGATCGCCGACCTCTGCGAGTACCGGGCCAAGACCCCGGCGCGCGAGGCCTGAAGCCCGCCCGATGTTCGAGCCGACCCGGGACGAGGCACGCGCCTTCCTCGTCGACGCCTGGCGCGCGCATCGCGAGGGCGGAGTGCTCTCCCCGCTGCAGGCGATGGCGGTGGACGTGATCGCCGCGCATCCGGAGTACCACGCGCTGCTCGAAGCGCCGGAGGCCGCGCTGCAGCGCGAATACACGCCGGCGGAAGGCGAGTTCAACCCGTTCCTGCACCTGCATCTTCACCTCGCGCTGGCCGAGCAACTGTCGATCGACCAGCCGCCAGGCCTGCGCGCCGCCTACGAACGGCTGCAGGCTCGCAGCGCATCGGCGATGGCTGCCCAGCATGCGGTCATCGACTGCCTGGCGCAGGCGCTCTGGGAAGCACAGCGTCGGCGGATGCCGCCCGACGGCGAGGCCTACGTCGCGGCCGTACGCCGCCGCGCCAGCACCGACTGAGCGACCGGCGACGCCAGGGTCAGTGGCGCACCACGCCGAGAGGGCCCTTCTGCCGCGCGTAGAACGCAGCGAGGTCGCGCAGGTCCTGTTCGCTCAGGTTGGCGATCTGGCTGGCCATGATCGCGTTCTTGCGCCCCCCGTTGCGGTAGGCGCGCAGCGAGTGGAGCAGGTAATCCTCGTGCTGGCCGCCGATGCGGGGGAAGTTCGGTGCGGCGCTGTTGCCGTCCGCGCCATGGCAGGCCGCGCAGGGCTTCGACAGTTCGGCGCCGCGCTGGACATTCTGCGCCGCGGCGACGCCAGCGACGAGGAACAGGGCGAGGCCCGCGGCAAACACGGAGAGGATCGGGCGATGGGAGGTCATGGGACGGGTATCACTTGCCGGCGGACGGGGCGCGCAGCCCGCCCTGGCCATAGAAGGCGGCGAGGTCGGCCATCGCCTGGTCGGTGAGCGAACTGGCGATCGCGCGCATCGTCGGATGGTTGCGTTCCCCCGAGCGGTAGGCCTGCAGTGCCGCGACCAGGTAGTCGGGATGCTGGCCACCGATCTTCGGGATGCGGAAGACTTCCGGGTAGGCATTGCGCAGGCCGTTGATGCCGTGGCATCCGGCGCACATCGCCGAGAGCTGCGCTCCGTTCTTCGCGTCGCCACGGGCCTGGGCCAGGGCACTGCCGGAGAGGCCGGCCGCGAGCGCCGCCGCTCCGAGGGACAACGCGATGCGACCGATCGCGTGCCGGGTTCTCGCTGCGTTCTTCATGGGTAGGTACAGCCTTCCTGCGCTCCGACGTGGCGCGCACTCTAATGGATGCCCCCGGGCGGGTCAATTCCGCGCCGGCCGGGCCAGGCTGGTTTTGCCGCCTGGCGGGGGATGCACGATAATCGACGGCTGCAACGAAGCGTGCAAACACGTCTTCGCCCTCGCCGCCCGGCGCGTCGGCCGCCAACCGGCACCGCCCGGACGCCCCTGCACCCAGGCGCTGCAACCGCACGCCCGAGGCCGTCATTCTACCCGATCTGTCCGACCGCACCCGAGCCGCTCGCCGGCTGTTGCCGTTCATCGACTGGATGTCCGCGATGGACCGCGTCAGCCTGCGCGCCGATCTCCTCGCCGGGCTGACCGGGGCGATCATCGTCCTGCCCCAGTGCGTCGCGTTCGCGGCGCTGGCTGGCCTGCCTCCGCAGTACGGCCTGTACTGCGCGATGGTGCCGGCGGTGATCGCGGCGCTGTTCGGATCCTCCCGCCACCTGGTGTCGGGGCCGACCAATGCGATCTCGGTGGTGCTGTTCGCCTCCCTGTCGACCCTCGCCGAACCCGGCAGTGCCCGCTACGTCGAGCTTGCGATCGTGGTCGCCCTGCTCTGCGGCGCGATGCAGCTCGCGCTCGGCCTCGCGCGGCTGGGGGCGCTGGTGAACTTCATCTCGCACACCGTGATCGTCGGCTTCATGGCGGCCGCGGCGATCGTGATCGTCGAGTCGCAGCTTCGGCCGTTGCTCGGCATCGACCTTCCCCGCGGGGCCGGGCTGTTCGAGACCCTC
>JBIPNU010000383.1:0-3481 GCA_044370615.1 Burkholderiales bacterium | reverse complement strand
CGGTCGCTCGCCGGCGGCGTGGACGCCGCGCTATTTCGAGAAGTACAACGGCCGCATGCCCGAGCGCGGCGTGGACTCGGTCACGGTGCCCGGCTGCGTGTCGGCCTGGCGCATGCTCTCCGAGCGCTGGGGCAAGCTGCCCTTCGAGGACCTGTTCGAACCGGCCATCCGCTACGCGCGCGACGGCTACCTGGTGTCGCCGACGATCGCGAAGCTGTGGGCGCAGTCGGTCGAGGAACTCTCCGCCTATCCGGGCTGGAAGGAGGGGTTCGCGCCCAACGGACGCGCGCCGCGCGCGGGCGAACTGTTCCGCTATCCGGACCAGGCCCGCACCCTGGAGCTCATCGCGAAGACCCGCGGCGAGGCCTACTACCGGGGCGAACTCGCCGAGAAGATCGCCGGCTGGATCCGCGAGAACGGCGGCGTGATGGACGTCGCCGACCTGGCGGCCCACGAGGCCGACTGGGTCGACCCGATCCATGTCGACTACAAGGGCTACCGGCTGCACGAGATCCCGCCCAACGGGCAGGGCATCGGCGCGCTGATCTCGCTGGGCATCCTCGGCCACCTGAATCCGGGCCAGTATGCCTGCGACAGCGCCGACCACGTGCACCTGCAGATCGAGGCCATGAAGCTGGCCTTCGCCGACATGTACCAGTACGCGGCCGACCCGGCCGCGATGCGGGTCACGCCCGCCGACATGCTCGACCCTGCCTACCTGCGCGAGCGCTCGAAGCTGATCGACATGAAGCGCGCGGCCGATCCGGGCCACGGCGACCTGCCCCGCGGCGGCACCGTGTACCTCACCGCCGCCGATGCCTCGGGCATGATGGTTTCCTTCATCCAGTCCAACTTCAAGGGCTTCGGCTCCGGCGTCGTGGTGCCCGGCACCGGCATCAGCCTGCAGAACCGAGGCTGGGGTTTCAAGCTCGCCAAGGGGCACGCCAACGAGGTGGGTCCGCGCAAGCGGCCGTTCCACACCATCATTCCCGGCTTCATCACCCGCGACGGCAAGCCGCACATGAGCTTCGGCGTGATGGGCGGCTCGATGCAGGCCCAGGGGCACTCGCAGATGATGCTGCGCCTGGCTGACTACGCGCAGAACCCGCAGGCGATGGCCGACGGTCCGCGCTGGCGCGTGGACGAAGGCCGCCGCGTCGCGCTCGAACATGCCTTCCCGGCCGATGTCATCGAGGATCTGCGCGGCCGCGGCCACGAGGTCACGGTCGCCGAGCGCGGATCGACCGACTTCGGTCGCGCACAACTGATCCAGAAGCTCGACGAAGGCTACTGCGCCGGTTCCGAGCCTCGCTGCGACGGGCAGGCTGTCGGGTTCTGAGCCGGACGCTGCCCGCCCGGTGCGCCGGGCAGGCAGCGCCTTGCCGCGATCGCAACCCGCCGCCCGCGGCTCAGGACAGCAGGGAAGTTTCGCCCGATCGGTGCATCAGGCCACCGCCGCGAAGCACTGTTGCAGGGTCCGTCGCTGCCGGCAGGCCTCGTCGAAGTTCGCAGGATCGAGCCATCGCTCGTAGCCGGCCTCGAGCATTGGCCAGTCGGCATCGGTGATCGCGAACCACGCGGTATCGCGGTTTCGTCCCTTGATCACCATGTGCTGCCGGAACACGCCCTCGAAGCGAAAGCCGAACCGCAGGGCCGCGGCGCGGGAGGGCGCATTGAGCGCGTCGCACTTCCACTCGTAGCGGCGATAGGCCAGGTCGCGGAACACGTGGCGCGCGAACAGGTACTGCGCCTCGGTCGCCACCCGCGTGCGCGAGATCGCAGGTCCCCACAGCACGTTGCCGATCTCGATCACGCCGTGCTCCGGCGTGATCCGCATCAGCGCCTGCCGTCCCCCGGCGCGGCCGGTGGCGCGGTCGACGACGGCGAAGAACATCGGATCGTCCAGCCCCTCCCGCGCTCGGATCCATGCGGCGAGGGCTGCGCGGTCGGCCGGCGGCTCGTCGAACAGGTAGCGGAAGCGCTCAGGGGTCTCGGGGCCGGAGGAGGCGGCGAACAGGGCATCGCCATGCGCGGCCTCGCGCATCGGCTCGAGCGCCGCGTAGCGGCCGACCAGCGCGCGCGGACTCGGCCACGGCGGCGGCTTCCAGCCCGGCAGCGCAGCACCGCTCACCCGCCGGCTCCCGGCGTCGAGGCGGGCTCGGCCGCGCTGTCGGCCGTCGCGAAGATCGCGCCCAGGAGGTTCTCGATCATCGCGCGCGGGATGTTGCGGGTGATGAACACCAGCCGCGTGCGGTGATCCTCGCTCGGCCAGGCCTCCAGCGTGACCGGTGGATGGAACAGGTGCTGCACGCCCTGCACCACCACCGGGCCGCGCTCGCCGGCGATATCGACCAGACCCTTGACCCGAAGCAGGTCGGGACCGCGCAGCGAGGTCAGCACCTCCATCGCGATCGAGAACGTCTTCCAGGAGAACGGCCGGTCGTAGTAGAGGCAGAACGAATCCACGCCGCTGCTGTGCTGCCCGCGCGGCAGTGGCGCGCGGGCCGCGCCGATCGCGGGCGCCGCGGTACCGGCACCGGTCACCGGCTGGAACGACTGGCTGCCCAGCCACTTCTCGATCGCCTGCTCCGAGGCGCGCAGGTTGCGCACGCCGACATCGACCAGGAAGGCCGGATCCAGTTCACCCATCACGCAGCGCACGATCGGCGCGTGCGGGTTGAGCTCGCGCAGCCGCGCCTCCAGTGCCTCGACGGCCGCGGGTTCGGCGATATCGGTCTTGGTGATCACCAGCCGGTCGGCGACCGCCGCCTGCTTGACCGGCTCCTCGAGCGCATCGAGCTGCCCGAGTCCGTTCACCGCATCGACCAGCGTGATGATCGCGTCCAGCGCGTAGCTGTTGCATACCGAGGTGTCGGTGATCATCGTGTGGATCACCGGGGCGGGATCGGCGAGCCCGGTGGTCTCGATCACGACCCGGTTGAAGTCGATGGTCTCGCCGCTGCGCCGCTTCATCCACAGGTCGACCAGCGTCTCCTGAAGGTCGCCGCGCACCCGGCAGCACAGGCAGCCGTTGTCGAGCACCATCATCTGCTCGCTCGAGGTCTGGACCAGGTCGTGGTCGATCGACTGCTCGCCGAACTCGTTGATGATGACCGCCACCCGGTTCATACCCGGATGGCGCAGCAGTTTCGACAGCAGCGTGGTCTTGCCGCTGCCCAGGAACCCGGTGATCACCGAGACCGGGATCTTCGCCTGCACGTTCACGCCTGCCTGCCTGTCAGCCGGAGGGACGGCGATCGGGGATGCGCGAACGCACCCGCGACCGCCGCGCGCCTCAGAGGGAGGTCTCGAGGATATAGATCCCGCCGGCGAGGCGGTCGACGGTGTAGACCAGCCCGCGCTCATCCACCCACACGTCGTTCATCTGCGCAGCGCCGGCCGGCGAGAGCCGCGGGGCGGCCGGCACGTAGTAGGCCACTTCCTGCGGCTGGTAGGGGTTGCGGGTGTCGTACACCCGCAC
>JBIPNU010000382.1:0-3488 GCA_044370615.1 Burkholderiales bacterium | reverse complement strand
GCGGAACGATCACCCGCGAGTCGACGCGAAAGCGTACATCGCCCAGCCAGGCCTCGCCGGTGAGATAGGCTGCCGGCACCCGGTCCTCGATGCGCCGGGCGAGCAGAGCGACGATCCGCCGACGCTCATGCGCGAGCAGCCGCGCGTCGAGGAACGGTTCCAGGCGATCGGGTGGCAGGTCGAGTGCGCGCAGCACGAGGTAGACCGCCTCATCCCAGGCGCTGCCGCTGCCGTGACCGAAGAACACGCCCTCGCGCTCGGCGAGGCTCACCGCCAGGCGGATGAAGTCGCGCGGGGTCGCGAAGCGCGTGGCCGCCTCGCGCAGGCAGGCGCGCACGCCGGGCGGACGGCCGCGCGCGGATGCTGCGCGGCGGGCAGCGGCGCGGGGCGCCGGGGTGGATGCGCGGGCCATCGCGACCGGGGCTCAGTAGAGCTGGCTGCGTATCCGCCCGGCCAGCGCGGCGTCGTAGTCGGCCGCATCCACCGCACCGCTAGTGAAGGCGGCCTGCATCGTGCCGGTGCTGGGCAGGGTCGAGCGCTCGATGCGCGCGTCCGGATCCCACAGGCGCGAGCGCACGATCGACTTCGCGCACTGGTAGTACACCGACTCCACGCCCACCACGAGCACGCTGCGTGGCGCGCGGTCATCGACCGCGAAGCTGGCGAGCAGGGTGGGGTCGACCGAAATCGCGGCGCGCCCGTTGATGCGCAGCGCCTCGGCCACGCCTGGCACCAGAAACAGCAGGGCGACCCGTGGGTCGACGAGCACGTTCCTCAGGCTGTCGATGCGGTTGTTGCCGCGGCGGTCGGGCAGCATCACCGTGCGTTCGTCCACCACGCGCACGAAGCCCGGACGATCGCCTCGCGGCGAGCAGTCGAGTCCGCCGGGCCCGCTGGTGGCAAGCGCGACGAAGGGCGCGGCCTCGATGAACGGCCGGTACAGCGGATGGATGTGGTCGAACTCCTTGCTGATCGACGCTGGCACCGCATCGCCGTACAGGCGCTCGAGGCTGGGCAGGTCCTGGATCAGGTGGCTGGGGGCGGTATCCATCCGGTGCGCGGCTCCGTCGAATCGGCCAGGGGCGCCGGCCGGGGACGGCGGCGCGAGGATGCAGTGTACGCCGCGGGCGTGCCCGGCGGCGTTCAGCGTCCGCGCGGACGCGGCGCGCCGTAGTGACGGTAGCGTTCGAGCACCCGATCCATCTCGGCGTCGGACAGCCTCGCGGGTCGGCCCGCCTGGCAGGCGAGCAGGTAGATGCGCGCCAGCGACTCGACCTCGACCGCGAGCTCGAGGGCGGCTGCCACCGACTCCCCGGTGGCGATCAGCCCGTGGTGGGCGAGCAGGCAGGCGTGCCGGTCACGCAGCGCGCGCAGTGCGTGGTCGGACAGCGCCTGGGTGCCGAAGGTCGCGTAGGGCGCGCAGCGGATGTCTCGTCCCCCGGCGACGGCCACGCCGTAGTGGAAGGCCGGCAGGCTCCGCGGCAGGCAGGCGAGCGCGGTGGCGGCCGGCGCGTGGGCGTGCACGATCGCCATCACCTCGGGGCGCGCGCGGTAGATGTCGCGGTGGAATCGCCACTCGCTCGAGGGGGCCAGCCGGCCGATCGCGCCCGTCGCGCCTTCCGCGAGCGGTACCCAGCAGAGGTCGCTGCCTCGCACCGTGGCCGCGTCCGCGCCCGTGGGCGTGATCAGGCAGCCCTCGCGCGCGCCGCGCGTCACCCGAGCGCTGAGGTTGCCGGCGCGCCCGTGTCCGAGCCCCAGCGGCGCGAAGCGGCGGGCAGCCGCGACCAGCGCGGCGCGAGGCGAGGGCGCGCGCGCCCTCCGGCCACTCGCTCCGGGACGGCGGCGGCCAGCGCGTCGCGGCGCGCCGCGACCAGCCCGCGCTCGGTGAGCAGCCCGCTGACCAGCCGCGCGGGGGTGATGTCGAAGGCGAGATTGAGCGCACGGGTGCCGGGCGGCGCGATTCGCGCGCAGGCCTCGGCGCCCTCGGAGGTGCGTCCTGGCACCTCCAGCACCTCGCGCTGTGCGCGCGATTCGATCGGGATCGCCCGCGCATCGGCCAGGGCGAAGTCGATCGTGGGCGAGGGAACCGCCGCGTAGAACGGCACACCGCAGTCGCCGGCGGCTGCCGCCTTCGCGTAGGTGCCGATCTTGTTGCACACGTCGCCCGCGGCCGTGACCCGGTCGGCACCGACCAGCACCACGTCGACCTCGCCGCGCTGCATCAGGAAGGCGCCCGCATCGTCGGCGATCAGCACATGGTCGACCCCGCGCTCGCGCAGCTCCCAGGCGGTGAGGGCCGCACCCTGCAGACGGGGGCGGGTCTCGCTCACCCACACCTGCATCCGCAGCCCCTCGGCCCGGGCGAGGAAGATCGGCGCAGTAGCGGTGCCCCAGCCGCAGGTCGCCAGCGCGCCGGCATTGCAGTGGGTGAGGATCCGGACCGGCTCGCCGCCGCGGCGCCCGGCGATCGCGCGCAGCAGCGCGAGACCGTGCCGGCCGATCGCGTGGTTGATCGCGCTGTCCTCTGCCACGATCGCCTCCGCCTCTTCCCACGCGCGAGCGGCGCGCTGCCCGGGTTCGAGGGCAAGCACGGCGCCTCGCACGCGGTCGAGCGCCCAGCGCAGGTTGACCGCGGTCGGCCGGGTCGACGCGAGCAGCCCATGCCAGTGCTCGAGCGCGAGATCGTCGGCCCGCTCGCGCAGTCCCAGCGCGTAGCCGCAGGCGGCGGTGGCGCCGATGAGCGGCGCGCCTCGCACCTGCATGTCGGCGATCGCGGCGGCGACCGCCGCGCAGTCGCCGAGTCGGGCGAGCCGCAGTTCGTGTGGCAATCGCCGCTGGTCGACGACGATGATTGCGTCGCGCGCGGGCGTGATCGACAGTGCGCGGTAGGGGGCCGGATCCGGCGGAGCAGGTGGCGGGTACGCCACGGTTCAGCGCGTGGAGCCGAGCAGCCGGTCGAGCATGCCTTCGTAGGCGGCAGCGAGCAGCCCTGGCGTGTCCTCCGAGACCCGCTCGTCGACGGCGTGGGCCGTGAGGTTGCGCGCCCCGAACTCGATCAGCTGGGACGCAATGTCCTTGATGAAGCGCCCATCGGACGTGCCCCCGGTGGTCGAGACCTCGGGCGAGCGACCGGTGGCCGCCCGGATCGCCTCGACCGCCACCTCGACCAGGCGCCCGCGCCCGGTGTGGAAGGGCTGCGCGCCGTGCGTCCACTGGATCGCGTAGTCGAGCCCGTGCCGGTCGAGGAGGGCTTCCAGCCGCGCGCGCAGGTGCTCGGCCGTGCTTGCCGGCGAGTAGCGGAAATTGAACTGCACCTCGACCTCGCCCGGGATCATGTTGCCGGCACCGGTGCCGGCGTGGATGTTGGACACCTGCCAGCTGGTGGGCTGGAAATCCTCGTTGCCGTCGTCCCAGTGCACCGCGGTGAGCTCGGCGAGCGCGGGCGCGAGCCGGTGGATCGGGTTGTCGGCGAGCTGCGGATAGGCGAT
>JBIPNU010000381.1:0-3497 GCA_044370615.1 Burkholderiales bacterium | reverse complement strand
TGATACTGTCCGTGAGGCCTCCTGGTGCGGCCGTCCCCTTCGCATACGCTTCATGCAGGGCAGCAATGGTCCCGATCGCGCCCATGTACTTGTCGTATCCCTTCAGCCACCTCCCGGCTTCGCGATAGGAGGCTGCGTCTCTGGCCATCTGGTCGCATGCAGCCGCGCCGACCAGATAGTTGGGTACCTGGAGAACCTGACCGGTAACCTGTCCAGCCCGCGAATCCACTGGCGGCTGCCTGCCCGCATCCGGGCCTGGGGCGACGACGGGTGGTGCTGCCGGCGAAGCAGCGGCGATCGCCGCCGGAGCGATGGGACCAGCAATGCAGCACAGTACCAGGGCGCCGGCTGCCGTCGCGGCGTACCTGCAGACGCGTCGCTCCACGTGCATGCGCAAGCCAGCCGGGTGATCGGTCATTCGCGGACTGCTCATGACCTTTAACGAATGGGACCGAACTGCTGGATGTAGATCGCTCGGAACTCGTCCCGGAGTTCGCCGATGGATTTCACGCTGAGCGTTCGCGTCTGCTCCGCGATCTTCGTCGTTACCTGCGATTGGCTGATCGCGAGGCTTTCGACATTTGCCTTCAGGGAACTGGTAAGCGCATCCACGCCCTGAGCCGTGGCCGCATACGCCGACAACTGGGAGGAAAGCGTCGCCAGGGAGGCTGCCTGTCCAGCGAAAGCGAACCCCGCAAGCGCCTGCTTCCACATCATCTGGTTGACCTGGGTAGCCGACTCGTATTCCTTCCGGAATCGGTCACGCCACGCATTGCCCCAGGCACCAGCATAGGCGTTCGCGAGCAGGTCATTGCTGGCCTTCGCCAGGATATCGGCTTCGATGGCGGCGAACTGGGTGACCAGACGTCGGCGAGCGTCGTCAGGAGGCAGGGCGGCAATGTCGAGGCGAGGGTCGATCACGCGGGCGTAAGCGACCGTACTGTCCAGGGCGACCGTGTTCATGTTGACCTGGGCCAGGGCTTGCAGGCTCACGCCAACCAAGGCGTCCATCTTCCGCTGGCTCAAGAGCGGTCGGGCGTTGGCTGGCGCGCCGACATGGGAGGAAAGCTCCTCGGGGGTGATGACATACTCCGTCGTGGGCAGCGCGAGCCCCTGTGTCGGGCCGACCCTTTCGGTGGAGAACGGATGACGCTCGCCCTCCGTGCCTCGAGCCTTCGCAAACAGGGCCATCAAGACCGATGGCGCGTTGTCGGCCGTGTGCGCTCGCAGCGCCGGCAGCTCTGCGTTTTTCAGCAGCAGGCCGTCCGGTACTCGGGTCGCGGGTACGAGGGTACGGCCTTCGAGCAGCAGGGTGAGCTCCGGCAGCGTCGACCCGACCCAGGGGCGCCCTATATGCAGGTGCGACGAGTCGTACACCATGAAGTCAACGCGTAGCGAAACCGGGACCCGGACGTCCTGGGTCAGATACACCAGTTGTCCCTCGACGAGGCCGACCCGGGCCGGCATCACGATGACGTTGAAACCCGGAGCGGCTTTTCTCAGCGCCTGGACATATTCGAAGAGAAAGTAGGGTGTACGCGCGATCGAGTCATCCAGGGCCGAGAAGTTGCGGCCGGAATAGAGCCCCAGCAGGTCGGAAGGAGCGGCCCCCCCGAGTTGCACCTTCGAGTACAACTGCTGTGCCTGTGTCAGCGCCGCAGGGGTGACCTCTGCGGGATAGGTGACGAGAATCGTTGCGGCAGCCGGGATCGCGGGCACCACCTGCGGTCGGGAAGTGAATGAATCGGGGAATCGGCGGTCAGGGACGCTCGCACATCCGTGCAACGCGATCATCGCAACCACGGATAGAAAGACCTTTCCAAATCGTGCTGCTGATGACATTACGTGCGCTCTCCGTGCTGTGCAGGGCATGGGTGCGTGACGGTCTGCCGCTATCCGTCCGTGTGTTGTTGTCCTTGGGCAGTCACCGCCAGCGATTCGATGCCGAGTCGCGATCGCCCGTTGTGTCCCTCGGGACGCCGAGAATAGGCTACCGTCGCGCGCGTTTCATTCGCAAGACTGCCGACATGAGGGCCTGATTCGTGTGTCCGTTGCAAGACAGTTCGGTCGAGTTGTCTGGCCTCAGTGCTGGAAACGTTGGCGATGGGGGTTCTGGCCATCGAGATGGAGTACGAGACTCCTGCGCTGCGCCTCATGCCCGGGAGTGCTACCGCTCCGTTCCGCGCATCCCGATTGGGACGATGGTCGCTTCGGAGCAGACAGTACGGCTGCCGATCAGCGTCTGGCGTTGAGCTGCCTTTCCGCCTCCGACCATGGCAGCCACCGCCTGCCCTGTTTCATCCTGCCCAGCGCGGCGAACGCCTTGTCCACCGTCAGCAGCCGGTGGTCGACCATCGCGCAGAGCAGGCCGATCGAACCCATCACCTCCACGTGTTCCTTGCGGGCTACGGTGCGAAGAAGGGAGTCGCCGGTCAGCAGGGCACAGCTCTCCTGCCGGGCGAGGGCCAGTGCCAGATAGTCGTGATGACTGGGCTTGCGGCCACTCCCGCCCGGCAATGCGGGGTTGTGCCGGGCGTTCAGCTGTTCGGCGTATCTCACATGCTCGCCGTGGACCTCCATGACTTTGAGGCCCATCGCCTCGAGGCCGGGGCTGCCCGGCTCGATCTCCTCGCGATAGAGCAGGTCGGGCACGCCTCCCGCTTCCATGTCGATCAGGATGTTCGCATCACTGACCAGCAGCCTCACCCGATGACTCCAGCTGGCGCTCCTTGTGGAAGCGCATCATCGGGATGCCCAGCAGTTCGGCTGCCTTGGCCTCGGAAATGTAGTGCTCGGCCAGTGCCCGATAGACCAGCTGGTTGAACAGGCGCGGCTGCTCGCGGGGCAATGCCTCGCCGGGTTCGAGCCTGCGCCAGCCGCGGGCGGAAAACCGCCGATGCAGGGCGAGATGGGCCGCGTCGCTGATCACGCCACAGTGCCATGCGCGCTGCAGCCAGCCGGCCATCGACAGTCCGAACTCGTGCTTGAGCCCATGCAACTCCTGCCATTCGATCGCGTGACGCTGCCGCCCGAGCAACTGCCGCACCGCGACCCGCGGCGCCAGGAAAGCGCCGGCGAATCGGTCGCAGGCGGCCTCCTCGTCGAGGTTTTCGACCCGCCGGCCCGCGAGCAGCAGATGCCCGAGCTCGTGCGCCAGTGCGAACCGTTGCCGATCGCCGGGCCAGCGCCCGGAGACGGCTGCGACGGGATACTCGCGACCATCGTCCGTGCGGGCCAGCGCCGTCAAACCCGAGAACCCGGGATTCGCCTCGTCAACCACGATCACCAGCAGGCCCAGCCCCTCGAGCGTTCTGGTGAGGTCGGCGATCGGGTTCATGCCCAGCTGCCATGCCGTGCGCACCCGATCCGAGAGGGTTTCGATCGTGTCCGGCGTCGCAACCCGCCGCGGCAGCCCGGCCGGCGGGGCGAACGCGGGCAGCGGCAGCGCCGGAAACGCGTCCAGCAGTTCGACGCGCTTCTCGACCTGTTCGGCGACC
>JBIPNU010000380.1:0-3504 GCA_044370615.1 Burkholderiales bacterium | reverse complement strand
CGGCCTCGGAGACGCTGAAATAGACGGTGACCGGATCGAGCGTGGACACGGTGGCGAGCACCGTCTGGCCGGCGGTGGCGAGCGCCCCCACCTCCACCCGCTGCAGGCCGATCTGCCCGGTGACCGGCGCGCGCACGTCGGCATAGGAGCGGTCGAGCTTTGCGCGGGTGACCGACTCGCGGCGCGACTCCACCACCGAGGCGGCCTGCTGTTCGGCCGACACCGCCTGGTCGTAGGTCTGGCGCGGGATCGCGTCATCGGTGAGCAGCGGCTTGTAGCGCTCGACGTCCTGACGCGCGCGCGCCAGGCCCGCCTCCGCCTCGACCAGGCGCGCCTGCGCATCGGCCACCGCGGAATCCAGCGCGCGGGTGTCGATCACGAACAGCGGCTGCCCTTCCTTCACCATCTGGCCGGGCTGGAACAGTTGCCGCTCGACCACGCCGCTCACGCGAGGACGCAACTCCACCTCGCGGAAGGCGCGGATGTCCCCGACCAGTTCGATGGTGAGCGCGGCCCGCCCGGTGCTGATCTCGACCACCCCCACCTCGGGCGTGGCCGGTGGTGGCAATTGCGCCGGCTTGCGCCCGCAGGCCGCGAGCGCCAGCGAGGCGAGCAGGACCACCATCAGGCGCTGGCCCCGGGTCGAGCGAGCGGCGGCCGCCTGCGGCAAGGTTGCGCGGTGGGCAGCGCCGCCTCCACCGAGCCCGTCCGCTGCGCCGTCCCCGTGCCGCACGCCCGCCGCTGCCGCGGTCCCCGCTACCCCGTGGTTCATCGCCATCGTCGAATCTCTCGTCGACCGCGGGCTCCCGGCCCGCCTCGCCGCGGAGTCTATCAGCACCGGTCGGCCGGCCGGATCGCCCGCGGGCCCGCGGCCGAG
Source organism: Burkholderiales bacterium (assembly GCA_044370615.1). Classification (GTDB taxonomy): domain Bacteria; phylum Pseudomonadota; class Gammaproteobacteria; order Burkholderiales; family CAIKXV01; genus CAIKXV01. The sequence goes on along the minus strand of JBIPNU010000380.1, from coordinate 2,627 downwards.
CCACCCGAGCTGCGCCGGCATTGGGGGGGTACCGCCCTGCCGCAGGATCGATCAGCCGCGATCGGCCGGGCGGATATCCGCGGTCTGCGACTCGCCTGCGGGCCACCCGGTGCGGGACCGGGCCGGACCCGCCGCCCTGCGTCGACTGAAGGATAGGCACCGCCCGACCCGGCACGTGGCGCATCTGCACTGCCTGTGGGCGACCGCCTGCGCGTCCGCGCGCCCGGGCGCGGCCCTGACGCAGGCGTGGCCCCGCAGGACACGCCCGGACGCGTCCGCCCGTCCGCCCGTCCGCTCGTCCGGCCCCGACACCGACGGCCCGTCCGGCGATTCACCTGCCCCGCGCGAGATCGACGCGCGTCAGCGCACCGAGCGCGCCAGCCGCCGCTCCAGCGCCGCATCGTGCCCGTAGACATCGGGCCGGAAGTGCAACCCGTCGGATCGGGCGATCGCCGTCACGTAGGTGATCACCACGGGCACCGGCTGCGGCAGGCGCAGCGTCGAGCGCTCGCCGCTGGCCATGGCGGCCCGGATGCGCGCGTCGTCCCCCTCGGCCGTCCCCGACAGCACGAAGCGCGCGAGCGCGACCGGATCCTCCACGCGGATGCACCCGTGGCTGAGATCACGCCGATCGCGTCGGAACAGCGCCGGCGCCGGCGTGTCGTGCACGTAGATCTGCTGCGTGTTGGGAAAACGGAACACGATCGCGCCCAGCGCATTGCGCGGCCCCGGGCGCTGGCGAATGCGTGCCTGCCCGGCCAGCACGGCATCGAGCATCGCCTCGCCCAACGCCTCCACCACCCGCCCCTGGCGGGTCACGAACTCGTAGCCCTGCTCGGCCCAGCGTTCGGGAGATTCGCGCAACGAGGGCACCAGCTCCTTCACCGCGATCGACTCCGGAACATCCCAGTAGGGGTTGAACTCGATCTCCCGCATCGGGGAGGCGAGCAGCGGCGTGCGGGTGTCGAGCGCGCGGCCCACCACCACGCGCATCGTCGCCTTGAGCTCGATGCGAGTCCCGTCCGGACCGCTGCCCTCGTAGGCGCGCAACAGGTACTCGGGCACGTTGATCACGATGCGCGGCCCCGCACCGGTCAACGGAGTCCAGCGCAGCCGCTCGAGCGACAGTTCGATCTGCCGCGCGCGACGCTCCGGGCTCACCTCCAGTTGCGCCCGGGTCTGCGGCCCGACGACACCGTCGGGCTCCAGTCCATGCCGCCGCTGGAAGCGCCGCACGGCCTCGGCCCAGGCCTCCGGGTCTTCGCCCTCGCGGGGACTCTCGGGCAAGTCACCGAGCGCGCGCAGACGCGCGAGCACGCGCTCCTGCCCCGACCACGCCCTCCCGGGCCGCCATGCGGGCACCCGGCGCCCGGCCTCGTCGGTGACCGGCGGCAGCGGACCCGACCACGCGCCTGAAGGGGCCAGCGACCGGTAGCGCGCGAGCGCCACGCGCAACTGTTCGTACTGGGGCAGCGCGGGCTGCGCGGCGCGGATGGCCGCGTCGAGATCGCCCGCGGCCAGCGCGGCATCGAGCAGCGCCGGCGCATCGAACGGCGCGCGCTCGGCGGCCCGGTAGCCTGGCGGCAACTCCGCCGGCGGCACGCGGCCATGGTGCAGGTCGTGCAGGAAGCGCAGCAACGACTGCCGAAGCCGTGCGGCAAGCGCCGACTGCGTCGATGCGTCGATCGGAAACGACGATACGGGGCCGCGCACGCCATCGCGCGGCCCCGCATCCGCCCGATGATCACGCCGCATCGTCGCCGCCGCATCGACCGGCGCCCCGAGCGGGGCCTCGAGCGGGGCCTCGACCGGCGCCTCGTCCGGCTGCCGTACCCGCCGCAGCGCCTGCTTCAGTTCGGGCGACAGGTAGGCCGCCACCGGCAGCCCATGGGTGTCGGCCGCGCGCAGACGCTCGACCGCCTGCCGCGCCACCGGCGAGAGTTGCCCGTCCACGAACCAGACGGCGCTGCGGTCGAGCGGTGCCTCGGCGGCGCTCGCCGCGCGGGCGACGGCGCCGGACAGCGCGACGGCAGCCAGCAGCGCGGCTGCCGCGCGCAGCGTGCTCAGGTGCCTGCCCCCAGCGGGTGCATGCCGCTCTCGCGAATCACCGCCGCCGACGCCGTCGAGCCCAGCGCGCGCGCGAACGCGCGGGCCTGCTCGGGATGCGGCGTACGCGCATGCACGCCGATCGAGAAGGCCGTGAGCTTCTGCACGGCATCGGGCAGCGGACCGAGGATGTCGATGCCGGGCACCGGCAGCAGCTCGCTCAGCTGCTGGAAGCACAGGTCCGCCTCGCCGCGGGCCACCGGCGCGGCGGCGGGCTCGCCCACCACCACCTTCAGCCGCGGCTCCAGTTCGGCGACGATGCCCAGGCGCTCGAACACCGTGCGCAGGTGGACTCCGCTCGGACCGGTGGAGATGGCCACCGTGCGGGCGGCCAGCAGCGCGGCCCGCAGGTCGTCGCCGTCGCGCATCAACGGACGCGGCGCACCCGTTCGCACCGCCGCGGCGATTGGCGAGACCGCCAGATCGACCCGACTGCCAGCCGCGATGATGCCCTCGGCCTCGAGCTGGACGAGGGTGTCCCGGGCCATGATCACCAGGTCGAACACCTCGCCCGCCCGCAG
>JBIPNU010000378.1:0-3515 GCA_044370615.1 Burkholderiales bacterium | reverse complement strand
CAGCCAGCCGCCTGGCTGGCGTGCTCGCCGATGTGCTTCGGCGCGAGGTGGCGGGCCGATTCGCGGCCGACTCGGAGGCCATGCGCGCGATCGAGGCGGTGGCCAGCAGCGCCCAGGCGGCCCGCAGCGAAGCCGATGTGGAACGGGTGGTCTCGGCGCTGGCGGCGCTGCGCGATGCCGATTTCGCGCCAGCCCCGGGCGATGCCGCCGTCAACGAGGACCTGATGGGCCTGCTGCGCCTGCTCATCGACAATCTCGGCGCGCTGGTCGATGACGATCAGTGGATCGGTGGCCAGGTCCAGGTCATGCGCCAGGTGGTGGCCCAGCCGCCGGGTCCGGCGATGCTCGCCGAGGCACGCGACCGCTTCACGCAGATCGTGCGCCGGCAGGGCGAACTGCGGGCAAGCCTGGCGGAGGCGAAGAGCACGCTGCGCGACATGATCGGCGTGTTCGTCGAGCGCATGGGCGAGATGTCGCAGAGCACCAGCGACTACCACGACCGGATCGGCGACCACGCGCGCCGGATCGACGCCTCGCAGGACCTGTCCACGTTCCGTGGCGCGCTCGACGGGCTGATGGTCGACATGCGCCAGATGCAGTCCGATGCCCGGCGTGCCCGGGACGAGGTGGCGAACGCCCGCGAGCAGGCCGAGGCGGCGGAGCAACGCATCCGCTCCCTCGAGACGGAACTGGAGGGTGTGAGCGGCAAGCTGCGCGAGGACGCGCTGACCGGAAGCCTCAATCGGCGAGGCCTGGACGAGACGCTCGCGCGCGAGGTCGCCCGTGCCGCGCGGTATGGCAACGCACTCAGCATCGGCGTGATCGACATCGACAACTTCAAGCGGCTCAACGATACGTACGGCCACCAGACCGGGGATCGGGCGCTGATCCACCTGGTGAAGATCGTGCGATCGCTGTTGCGCCCGACCGATACCATCGGCCGGTTCGGCGGCGAGGAGTTCGTGATCGTGCTGCCCGAGACGGCGGCCGACGCCGGCCAGCGAGCCCTCGAACGCTTGCAGCGCGAACTCACCCGCCAGTTCTTCCTCGCGAACAACGAGCGGCTGCTGATCACCTTCAGCGGCGGTGTGGCGCAGCTGCGCGACGGCGAGGACGAACAGTCGCTGGTCGCGCGGGCGGACGAGGCGATGTACCGCGCGAAGCAGGCCGGCAAGAACCGCGTGCTGATGGCGACCTGAGACGGGCCAGCCTTGCCGGCGGCGGCAAGGCTTGCCGCCGGCTTGCCGCCTGCGCCGCCGGCGATGGGTTGCGTAAGTCACTGATTAAACTGGGAAATAATCCCGGGCCTCGCGCTGGCACGGGATTCGCAGAGCAGGGCCTGTCCACCGCATCCCAAGGCCCGCTCAGATGAACAGCGCGATCGACCGGCACTTCGACTACCGCCTCCAGGTGATGAACCTGCGCGCGGCGCGCCAGCAGGTGCTCGCGACCAACATCGCCAATGCGGACACGCCCGGCTACCAGGCGCGCGACGTCGACTTCGCCGCGCAACTGAAGCGCATCCAGTCGGGCGAGGGACGCGGCCCGCTCGCCACCACCGACGCGCGGCACCTGGCCGGCGGCGGCTCGCGCGGACCGGCCGGGATGGACCTGCGCTACCGCGCGGCCGAGCAGCCGTCGGCGGATGGCAACACGGTGGATCTCAACCGCGAGATGGCGCGCTTCAGCGAGAACGCCATCCGCTACCAGGCCGACCTCGCCTTCCTGCAGTCGCGCGTGAGCGGGCTGCGGCAGGCGATCAGCGGCCAGTAACGCCGGGCTCGGGGGAAGCAGACCATGTCGATGGCAGCGGTATTCGAGATCGCCGGCTCGGCGATGACGGCGCAGTCGAAGCGACTGAACGTGGTGGCGAGCAACCTCGCCAACGCCGACAGCGCAGCCAGTTCCACCGGGGGCGCCTACCGCGCGCGACAGGTCGTGTTCTCGGCGACCCCGGTGGGAGGCGATCGCTCGGCCATCGGGGTGGAGGTGACCCGCGTCGTCGAGGACAGCCGCCCGCCGCGCCTGCAGTACGAGCCGGGCCACCCGCTCGCCGACGCCAGCGGCTACGTGACGCTGCCCAACGTGGACGCGGTGGAGGAGATGGTCAACATGATCTCCGCCTCGCGCGCCTACCAGACCAATGCCGACGTGATGAACGCGGCCAAGACGCTGTCGCTGCGCACCATCGCGCTGCTGCAGTCCTGAGGAGACCGCGATGTCCACCGTACTGCCCGCCGCATCCACCTCCAGCGTGCTGCCGCGCGCCGACGTGCCCGGCACGCTGGCCGAGGCGTCTCCGGAGGCGAGCCAGGATCGCTTCCTCAAGCTGCTGGTCACGCAGATGCGCAACCAGGATCCGTTGAACCCGATGGACAACGCGCAGGTGACCACGCAGATCGCGCAGATCAGCACCGTCACCGGCATCGACAAGGTCAACGGCGCGATCACCGGGCTCGCCGATGCGATGTCGGCGGCCAGCAGCCTGCAGAACGCGAGCCTGATCGGTCGCAGCGTGGTCGTGCCGGGCGAGCGGGTGCGGCTCGCCGACGGTCCGGCGCGGGTCGGGGTCGATCTGTCCTCGGCCGCCGACCGCGCCTTGCTCGTGATCTCGGATGCCGCCGGCGTGCCGGTGCGCAGCCTCGACGCCGGCAAGCTGCCTGCGGGCGTGAGCACCTTCGAGTGGGACGGACGCAACGACGCGGGCGCCCGCCTGCCAGCGGGCGAGTACCGCCTGCGGGTGGAGGCCAGCCGCGGCAGCGAGCGGATCGGTGGCAGCTCGCTCGTGGTGGCGAACGTCGACAGCGTGAGCATCGCGGCGGGTCGCTCGCGCCTGAACCTCGGGCCGCTGGGCAGCGTCGACGTCTCGCAGATCCGCCGCATCGACCCCTGAGCGCAGCCACTACCCCCTTCCCCGCGGCCTTCGTGCCGACGAACAGACCCTTCCCAGCAGACAGGAGAACCCGATGAGCTTCCAGACCGGACTGAGCGGACTGAACAGCGCTTCGCGCAACCTCGACGTGATCGGCAACAACGTGGCCAACGCCGGCGTGTCCGGCTTCAAGAGTTCCCGCGTCCAGTTCGCCGACGTGTTCGCCGCATCGCTCAACGGCGGCGGCACCGGCCCGGTGGGCATCGGCAGCAAGGTGTCGACCGTGACCCAGGACTTCACCCAGGGCACGATCTCGGTGACCAACAACCCGCTCGATCTCGCGATCTCGGGCAACGGTTTCTTCCGGATGGAGCAGAACGGGCTGGTCACCTACAGCCGCAACGGCGAGTTCAGGCTGGACAACGCCGGCAACATCGTCAATTCGCTGGGCTTCAACCTGTCCGGCTACGCGGCGGATGCCACCGGCAACGTGGTCCGTACCTCGCCGGCCCCGCTCCAGATCTCGAATGCGGACATCCCGCCCACTGCCACCAGCGAATTCGAGGCGGTGTTCAACCTGGACAGCCGCTCGACCGCGATCACCGCGCCGTTCAGCCCTGCCAACCCGGCCACCTACACCAGC
>JBIPNU010000377.1:0-3517 GCA_044370615.1 Burkholderiales bacterium | reverse complement strand
TGTTCGTAACCTGCGGACCACGCCCGGGAGACCGTCCGGATCGGGAAGACGACTTTGCGTCGCCCCCACTCTCGCCGTCCGACTCCTTGCCAGCGTGAGACCTGCCGCGCCCGATTCGGTTCCCACTATCGCCGATTACTGACGTTTGCGCCAGCGCCCGAGTCCCGTCCTCTTCCGGACGCGACCGGCGGCGCGGTACCGACGCGGCCGCTCCCGGGGGTGTTCAAGGCGCGCACCGACTTGCACCGGATGCCGCGGGCCGGGCTGGCCCGCCGCGCGATCATCCTCTCCCCCCTCCTCCCGGATCTCTCGGCACCCGTCAGCCCGGTCGCGGCCGACGCCCGGGTCCCGCCAACCGGCCGACGGCGGCTGGCCGAACATGCCCGGTGGCGCCGCCGACGGGTTTTCGGTAGCCTGCGTCGCCATTGGTCGCAGACCCGGGGCGGTGGCCATCCGCCCGGGTCGCAGCACCGGCCCACCGGTGCGCGGCGCAGGCGCACAGCAACACGGAAGCGTGGCCGAGTGGTTTAAGGCACTGGTCTTGAAAACCAGCGAGGGGGCAACCTCTCCGTGAGTTCGAATCTCACCGCTTCCGCCACATAGATCCCGGCTGCCGCGATGACGGTTGGCCGTCGATCGATGCGAACCCTGCTCTGGCACGGGATGCCGCCGAATCGCCGGGCCAATCGCCCGCGTGTCGCCGTGGCCTTTTTGCTGCCCTGTCCGCTGGATGCCAGGACAGCGCGTTGGCCGCCCGTTTTCACGCGCGGATGCCGTACGTCGGCGGGTAACTGCGTGCTATCCCTCGACCGCCGGACACGCTCGTCCGGCAGCGACCACAAGCCCGGTGGCTCGATGAACAAGGAAGCTCGCAAGCTCTGGCAGACGCCCAACGGACTGGACATGCTGCGACAGATGCTCAAGGGCCAGCCCCTCACCCCGCCGCAGCGGGATTATCTGGAAGAAATGAAGAAGGTTGATCCGCCAACGCTGCGCCAGCCTTCGCCGGACGACGCGACCGGGACGCCTCCGCCCGCGAGCGCGACTCCGCACGCGGCGGACGATGCCCGCGGCCCCGATCGCCCGGAGGATGGGGCCGGTCGTCTGCCCGGGCACCCGAGCCGCGACGCGATCGGCGGTCCGTCGAATGGTCGGGGCAACTGATCGGCTGCCGCCTCGGGCTGGCCGTCCGGCCCGGTCGACCAGGACAAGACCGCGGGCGACCGCGGCGGCGGGCCGAGTCCACGATCGGGCCGAACGCCATCGGACACCGCAGCGCCCGTTCGGACCCCGATGTCGCGGACCCCGCGCGCCTGCCCCCTGCGCGGTCTCGCGAGCCGGTGATACCCTGCGGCGAGAAGGGCAACCCGTGGGGGAAGCTCGCGAGGACGGCTCGAACGGGTCGCGCGATCGGGCAATCCCCTCGCAGCCGGTCGCCCCAGGCAGCGTGGGCGCGAAGCGATTGCGCGTGCGCGCGATGACGAACAGCCACTGCGGAGGTACAGCCATGCGCGCATCCATCACCCTCACCGGACTCCTCGCGGTCGGCGTGGTCACGCTGGCCGCAGGTACGGGCGCCGCCGTGGCCGCCGCCCCGGCCGACGCCTGGCCCAACCGGCCGGTACGCATGCTCGTGCCCTTCTCCGCCGGCAGCGCCACCGACATGTTCGCCCGCGCGGTCGCTGCCCGGCTCACCGAACAGCATGGCCAGCAGTTCATCGTCGACAACCGGCCCAGCGCCGGGGGCACGGTCGCCGCGCAGGCCGTGGCCACGGCCAACCCGGACGGCTACACGCTCTTCGTCGTGTCCTCCGGCCACGCGATCAACGCCACGCTCTATCCGAAGCTGCCCTACGACACGATCCGGGACTTCGCCGGTATCTCGCTGATCGCCACCCAGCCGGGGCTGGTGGTCGTGCCCCCGTCGCTGCCGATCACCTCGATCCGCGACCTGATCGCGCAGGCGAAGCAGAAGCCCGGCATGCTGTTCGCCTCTGCCGGCGTGGGCAGCGGCACGCACCTCTCCGCCGAGCAGTTCCGCTTCCAGGCCGGCATCGACGTGACGCACGTGCCCTACAAGGGCGCGCCCGAAGCGCTCACCGACACGATGGCCAATCGCACCCAGTTCTTCTTCGCACCGTTCAACTCGGCGCTGTCGCTGGTCAAGGACGGCCGGCTGCGCGCGATCGCGGTCACCTCGGCGCAGCGAGCCCCGCAAATGCCCAACGTGCCGACCATCGCCGAGTCCGGGCTGCCGGGCTACGAGTTCGACATCTGGTACGGCCTGGTCGGACCGGCGAAGCTGCCGCGCCCGCTGGTGGACAGGATCGCGGCCGACATCGCCCGCATCCTCGACATCGCCGAGGTGCGCGAGCGCTTCTTCGCACAGGGCGCGCAGGCACGCGCGATGAAACCGCAGGAATTCGATCGCTTCATCGCGCTGGAAGTCGCCCGGCTCGGCAAGACGGTGAAGGCCTCCGGCGCCAAGCCCGAGTAGCCGTGCCGCACGAACGTTGCTCGTCCGCGCCGCGGCCGCTCGGCAGCCATGCGCCACCCGTGACGGCGTCGTCGCCTTCGACGCCGTCGGTGCCACTGAAGCGCTCGACGCGCCCGCACACCTTGCCCCGCGTATCGCCCCCGGAGGAGACCATGACCCGACGACCGTTCATCGCAGCCACGCTCGCTGGCCTCGCGCTGGCCGCCCTTGTCCCGGCCCGGCCCGCCCTCGCGCAGACCGACTACCCGAACAAGGCGGTTCGCATCATCAATCCGTTCGTGGCCGGCAGCACCACCGACGTGCTGGCGCGCGCGCTGGGTGCCGGTCTCGCGAGCCGGCTCGGCCAGCCGTTCGTGGTCGAGAACCGCGGCGGCGCCGGCGGGGCGATCGGCACGGCTGCCGTCGCCCGCGCGGACGCGGACGGCTACACGCTGCTGTTCGCGCCCGCGCTGGTGCTCTCGGTGCATCCGCAGGACCGTGCCGACACCGGCTATCGCACCGATTCGCTGGTGCCGGTCTGCCAGACCTTCATCAACGCGATGGCGCTGGTGGTGCGGCCGGACTCGCCGATCCGCTCCGTCGCGGACCTGGTCGCCGCCGCGAGAGCGAAGCCCGGCGCGCTCAACTACGGCCATCAGGGCACCATGACCATTCCGCATCTGGCGATGGAGGAGTTCCTGATCGCCGCCAACCTCGACATCCGCGACATTCCGTTCCGCGGCGAGCCGCTGGTCATCGCCGATGTGCTCGGAGGACGCCTCGACGTCGCCTCGATCGTGCTGGGCTCGGCGGTCGGGCAGAACGTCCGGGTGATCGGTGTGTTCGGCGAGGCACGACATCCCGGCTTTCCGGACGTACCCACCGTTCGCGAACAGGGCTACGATGTCAGCCCGGCGAGCTTCGGCGGCCTGATGGCACCTGCCGGCACTCCCGCCCCGGTACTCGCGCGGCTCGCCGAGGCCTGCACGGCCGCGGCCAGCGACGCGGCCTACCGGACGGTAGCCGAACGCGCCGCCCAGC
>JBIPNU010000376.1:0-3519 GCA_044370615.1 Burkholderiales bacterium | reverse complement strand
TCACGAGATGAAACTGCGCTACCGCCGCTCGTGTCTGGCAGGTGGCCGCTGGGGCTGTGCGATCATCCTTCGGGCTCATCCCGGGAGGAGGCGCCGTTGAAAGTCGGCCTGTTCATCACCTGTCTGATCGATCTGATGCGGCCCGAGATCGCGGAGTCGGCGGTGGCACTGCTCGAAGCCGCGGGGTGCACGGTCGAGGTGCCGATGAGCCAGACCTGCTGTGGCCAGCCCGGTTTCAATGCCGGCGACACCCGGGCCTCACGAGACCTCGCACGCAAGTTCCTCGATGAGTTCGAGCGCTACGAGCATGTCGTGGTGCCCTCGGGCTCGTGCGGCGGGATGATCCGGCATCACTATCCGACGCTGTTCGAGGACGATCCCGACCTGAAGTCGCGGATGACTGCGCTGGCCGCGCGCACGTGGGAGCTGACCGCGTTCCTGCACGACGTGGCCGGGCTGAAGACGCTCCCAGGGCGGTTCGACGGCGTCGTCACGTATCACGACTCCTGCAGCGGGCTGCGCGAGCTCGGGGTGCGGTCGCAGCCGCGGGCGCTGCTCGCACTCAACCCGATGGTGCGTGTGGTCGAGATGCAGGATGCGCGGGCCTGCTGCGGCTTCGGCGGGACGTTCTCGGTGAAGTACGGCGAGGTATCCGCAGCGATCGCCGATGAGAAGCTCGAGCGGGTGAAGGCGACCGGGGCACCGTGTCTGGTGCTCGGCGATCTGGGCTGCATGCTGCACCTGGAGGGCCGGATGCGCCGCAAGGGCGACACCACCACCCGAGTCCTGCATGTCGCGCAGGTGCTCGCGGGCAACGTTCCGGAGGCCTGAGCGATGCAGGTCCAGTCGATGCACTTCAAGGCTCGCGCCGGGCAGAAGCTTGCCGATGCGAGGTTGCAGCAGAACCTGAAGGTGCTCTCGCAGCGCTGGACGGTCGGTCGAGCCAACGCGATCCTGGAGCTCGACGACTTCGAGGGCACGCGCAACGAGGCGGTCGAGCGCCGCAACCGCGTGCTCGCCAACCTCGACGTGTGGCTCGAGCGTTTCGAGCGCGAGGCGAGTGCGCGCGGCACCACGGTGCTGTGGGCGCAGACGCCCGAGGAGGCTTCGCGGCTCGTGGTCGAGATCGCCCGGCGTCACGACGTGTCCAAGGTCACCAAGTCCAAGTCGATGGTCTCCGAGGAGATGGCGCTCAACCGGCACCTCGAGGCGGCCGGAGTCAAGGTGGTCGAGACCGATCTGGGCGAATACATCCTGCAGATCAACGACAACGAGCCGCCGTCGCACATCGTGGCGCCGGTGGTTCACAAGTCGAAGGACGAGGTGTCCGACCTGTTCGCGAAGGTGCACCAGCGGCCGCGGCTCACCGACATTCCGCAGATGACGCGCGAGGCTCGCGAATTCCTGCGCCCTCACTTCCTGTCGGCCGACATGGGTGTGTCCGGCGGCAATTTCCTGATCGCCGAGACCGGATCGGTCGCGCTGTTCACCAACGAGGGCAACGAGGGCATGTGCACCGTGCTGCCGCCCAAGGTGCACGTCGCGGTGACCGGCATCGAGAAGGTGCTCGGCACGCTCGAGGACCTGGCGCTGGTCGCCCGGCTGCTGCCGCGCTCGGCCACCGGGCAGTCGATCTCCAACTACTTCTCGGTGCTGACCGGTCCGCGTGTGCCCGGCGAGCAGGACGGTCCCGAGCACATGTACGTGGTGCTGGTCGACGGCGGGCGCACCGGTCTGCTCGGCGGGGACTTCCAGGAGATGCTGCGCTGCATCCGTTGCGGCGCGTGCATGAACCACTGCCCCGTGTACCAGAAGATCGGCGGGCACACCTACGGCTGGGTCTATCCCGGCCCGATGGGATCCGTGCTGACCCCGTCATACGTGGGTCTGGAGAAGGCGCTCGATCTGCCGCAGGCCGCCACGATGTGCGGCGAGTGCCACGTCGTGTGCCCGATGAAGATCCCGCTGCCCGATCTGCTGCGCAAGCTGCGCGAACGTCAGCTCGAGCGCGGTCTGCGGCCGTGGACCGAGCGCGCCGGCCTGGCCGCTTGGGCGTTCGCGGCGCGGCGCCCCGCGCTGTACCGGCCGCTCGCGCGCCTCGGCGCGCGCCTGCTGCGCCTGATGGGCGGCGACGCCCGCGCCATCCGCAGCGTGCCGCTCGCCCCCGGCTGGAGCGGATTCCGTGACCTGCCCACCCCCCGCGGGCCCACGTTCAAGGAACGCTGGCGCCGGCAGCGCCACTGAGGCTCGAGGGCCCGCGGCCGCCCGGTCCCGCGGTCGCCGAGCAGCGTCGCGGGTGCCACGTTGCGCATCGTCGGGTCCGCCATGGTCGCTGCCGCGCGGCGGGCCTGCTGATTGGAGCCCGGCGGATCGCTGTCGAGCCTCGGCCGTCCGGCCGAAGACCGATGGATGGAACGCCCCGGGGAGACGGCATCTCCCCGGCGGGGCGCGTTATGCGTATGCGCATCACGTCACCTCGCGAGAGGAACCCCCCGTGCCTCAGATCACGCTCTACCTGGACCGCGAGGCGATCCGATTGATGCGACAGCATGCGGCGGCGGCGCGCATCCCCAACTGGCAGGACTCGGACACGAGCGCAGTCGGCGGTACGGGAATCTGGCCAGGCCGAGTGTCGGGCTCACCGTGCGAGGTGCCGGGATTGGCGCACCGCACCGCGTGTGGCCCGGGGCGGCCGGGTCGCGACCGGTAGGAGGGGCGGGGCCTGCGCATCGTTTCGGGTTCGCTCGATGGCCGGATCGCTGGCTCGGTCGCGGGTCGGATCGCGAGCCGGATCGCACGTCGGGCTGCCGGCAAGGCCGCGCGCGGAAAACGGCAGGCGGCCACGGGCGCCGCTGGCAGCGTAGTCGGCCGCGATCGCGTGCTCCACGGTGGTCGGGTCGCGGCGGTCGCACTCGACCAGCCACGCACGAAGCGCGTCGGCGCGCTGCTCGAGTGACAGCCGGTGGGTCGAGCCGGTGCGCGCCCACAGCCAGTCGGACAGTGCCATGAAGCGCTCGAATGGGGCGTCGCCGAGCTGCATCGGCAAGGTCCGCGCGAAGCGGCCCGAGTTCGCGTACAGGTCCCAGTAGCGGGCGAAGCGGGCGATGCGCGTGACGTCGGCGGCGGACAGCGCTGCGGTCTCGAGGACCTGGTACGGCGCGTCGGTCGCGTAACGCATGCCGAAGGGCCCGGTGTGGCGTGCGATCGGCGCGCCGCGCAGGCGCTTGAGCAGGCCGACCTGGACCTCTTGCGGGCGCAGTCGCACCAGGCGATCGAAGCCCTCGGCGAAGCTCTCGAGAGACTCGCCGGGCAGGCCGGCGATCAGGTCCACGTGCAGGTGCGCGTGCGTCTCGGACCGCAGCCAACGCAGGTTGGCCTCGGCCTTGGCGTTGTCCTGCCGCCGCGAGATGCGGGTCTGCACCTCGGGGTTCCAGGTCTGGATTCCGATCTCGAACTGCAACGTACCGGGCGGGAACTGCACGATCGGCTCCCTCAGCACGTCGGGCAGGTGATCGGGAA
>JBIPNU010000028.1:0-11308 GCA_044370615.1 Burkholderiales bacterium | reverse complement strand
CATCGGCACCTCGACCGGCTGCACCGCCATGCCGGGTCGCACCCGCTGCTGGCCCTCGACGATCACCCGCTCGCCCGCCGCCAGCCCCTCGCGGATCACGCGCAGCCCGCCGGTGGCGCCGCCGGGCACGACCTGCCGGTAGACGGCACGACCCGACTCGTCGACCACGAGCACGAAGCGCCGGGTCTGGTCGGTGCCGATCGCGCGATCGTCGACCAGCACCGCGGGCGCCGGTGCCGCCGCCGAGAGCCGTACCCGCGCATACAACCCGGGCGTGTAGCGGGCGTCGCGGTTGTCGAGCAGCGCACGCGCGAGGATGGTCCCGGTCTGTGCATTGACCCGGTTGTCGACGAACTCCACCCGGCCCCGAGCGGGAAACCCGGATTCGGTCGCCAGTCCCACCTCGACGCTCGCCCCGCGCACGCCGGCCCCGGGTCGGGATGCGGCTGCGCGCAGGAAGGTCTGCTCGTCGGCTTCGAACGCCACGTAGACCGGGTGCTGGCGAACCAGCGTGGTCAGCACGGTCTGGCCCGCCGTCACGAAGTTGCCGGCCGTGACCTCCGCCCGCCCGCTGCGCCCGGCGATCGGCGCCTGCACGCGCGTGTAACCCAGCGCCAGGCGTGCGGCCGCCAGCGAGGACTCGCCCGCGGCGAGCGCCGCCTCGGCATCGCGCGCGGCCGCGCTGCGCTCGTCCAGTTCCTGCCGGGACACCGCGCCGGACTCGACCAGCCGGGCGGTACGCTCGCGCTCGCCGCGCGCGAGATCGAGGCGGTTGCGCGCACGCGAGACCTCGGCCTCGAGTCGGCCCACCTCCACCCGGAACGGCTCGGGGTCGATCTCGAACAGCACGTCGCCGGCCGCCACGGCGGCGCCCTGTTCGTAGGCCACCCGCTGCAGGTAACCCGAGACGCGCGGGCGCAGTTCGACCCGCTCGACCGCCTCGATGCGCCCGACGAAGGTCTCCGACTCGCCCACCGGCCGCTCGACCGCCGCCGCGACGCTGACCGGCGGCGCAGGCGGCACGCCCTTGGCGGGCGGCGCCGCCTCGCGACCGCTGCAGCCCGAGAGGGCGATCGCGAGCAACCCGGCGATCGCGAGGCCGGAACCGGTCGACCGCAGTCCCGCGGACCGGCGATGGCCGGCCACGGTGGGCAGCAGTCCCGCGGGAGGACGGCGGCCCATCGCGGGCGCGATCAGCGCGCCGCCATGCGCTGCGCCGCGCTGCGCACCGACTTCACGATGTTCACGTAACCGGTACAGCGGCAGAGGTTGCCTTCGAGCCCATGGATGATCTGCTCGTCGGTCGGATCGGGGTGGCGGCGCAGCAGTTCGGCGGTCGCCATCACCATGCCCGGCGTGCAGAAGCCGCACTGCAGCCCGTGGCATTCGGAGAACGCCTGCTGGATCGGGTGCAGCCGATCGCCGTCGGCCATGCCCTCGATGGTGGTCACCGTCGACCCCTCGGCCTGCAGCGCGAGCATCGTGCACGACTTCACGGCCCGCCCGTCGACATGCACCGTGCACGCGCCGCACTGCGTGGTGTCGCACCCGACGTGCGTGCCGGTGAGGTCGAGCCGGTCGCGCAGCACCTGCACCAGCAGCGTGCGGCCCTCGACATCGACCGCATGCGCCTTCCCGTTGACCGTGATCCGGATCGTCTTCTTCATCGTCAGTCCGCCTTCGCGCCTGTGTCCATCGCCGCCAGCGCGCGCTCGGCCATCACCCGCGCGAGATGGGCCCGGTAGTCGCGGCTCGCGTGGATGTCGGCCGAGAAGCGCTCGGCATCCAGTTCGACGTCGCGCAGCGATGCCCGCGACGGGTCGGCCGCCAACGCCCGTTCGGCCTGGGTCCAGCGGAACACGCCGGTGCCGCCCCCGGTGACTGCCACGCGCACGCCACCGACGGTGCGTGCGACGAACACGCCGGCCATTGCATAACCGGTGGCCGGATGCGGGAACTTCGCATAGCCGGCGGCCATCGGGATCGGGAAGCGGACGCCGCGGATGATCTCGCCCTCTTCGAGCGCGGTATCGAACAGGCCGCGGAAGAACTCGTCGGCGCCGATGTGCCGGCGGTCGGTCAGCACCGTCGCGCCCAGCCCCAGCACGGCCGCGGGATAGTCGGCCGCCGGATCGTTGTTGGCGATCGAGCCGCCCAGCGTGCCCATGTGCCGCACCTGCGGATCACCGATGCCGCCCGCCAGGCGGGAGAGCGCGGGGATCGCCGCGACCACCTCCGCCGAATCGGCGACCGTCTCGTGAGGGGTGGCCGAGCCCACCGCCAGCGCATCGCCATCGCGGCAGATCCCGCGCAATTCGTCGAGCAGCCCGACGTGGATCACGTGCGAGGGCTGCGCGAGCCGCTGCTTGAGCGTGGGAATCAGCGTCATGCCGCCGGACATCAGCCGCGCCTCGGGGCTGGCCGCCATCCGCGCCGCGGCATCGGACAGGGAAGCCGGTCGCACGTAGTCGAAGTCGTACATGTCAGTTCCCTCGAGCCTTGTCCGCGCCACCAGCGGCGCGGATCGCCTCCCACACCCGCGCCGGGGTGTAGGGCATGTCCATCGGCGCCACGCCGAGCGGACGCAGCGCATCGGACATCGCGTTGACCAGCGCGGACAGCGACCCCGTGCAGCCGGACTCGCCCACGCCCTTGGCCCCGAGCGAATTGATCGCGCTGGGCACGCAGTTCTCCTCGACCGTGATGTTGCGCAGGACGCCTGCGCGGGGCATCGGGTAGTCCATGAAGCTGCCGGTCATCAGCTGGCCGGTCTGCTCGTCGTAGATCGCCTTCTCGCCGAACACCTGGCCGATGCCCTGGACCACCCCGCCGTGCACCTGCCCCTCGACGATGGTGTGGTTGACGGCATGGCCGCAGTCGTCGACCGCGACGTAGGAGACGAGTTCGGTGACCCCGGTCTGCGGATCGATCTCCACCTCGGCGATGTGGCAGCCGGTGGGGAAGGTCGACAGCACCGTGGCCTCGGCCATGGTCTGCAGCCCCGCGGGCCGCTGCGCGAGCTCGGTCAGGGTGACGCTGCGGCCGCTGCCGCGGTCGGTGAACACGCCCGCCGCGTGATCGATCTGCGAGGGTTCGGTCTCGAAGTGTTCGGCCGCGGCCGACTTCGCCACCTCCACCAGCTTGACGCCGGCGAGCTTGCACACGCTGCCCGCGCCCACCAGCGAACGCGAGCCGCCGGTGTGGTTGCCGATCTGGTCGGGGCGGTCGGGGGAGCCTTCGTGCACGAACACGCGGTCCATGTCCAGTTCCATCGCCTCGGCGATCACCTGCGCGAAGGTGGTCTCGTGCCCCTGTCCCTGGGAGTGCGCGACGCTGTAGGCGTGCACGATGCCGTCGCGATCGACCTCGATCTGCACCTCGTCCCGGGGGAAGGCACCGGCGCCGGTGTTCTCGATGAAGGTGGCCATGCCGATGCCTCGCAGCATCCCTGCGGCGCGCGCGCGCTCGCGCCGCGCCGGGAAGCCTGCCCAGTCGGCCAGCCGCACCGCCTTCTCGAGCGAGCCGGGCACGTCGGTGGCCTCGTAGACCGAACCGGTCGGCGTCTTGTAGGGGAAGTCGGGCAACTGCAGCAGGTTGCGACGGCGAAGCTCGGCGCGATCGATGCCGAGCTTCGTGGCCGCCTCGTCGACCAGCCGCTCGATCACGTAGTTGACGTCGGGACGTCCTGCCCCCCGATAGGCCGCGATCGGCGAGGTGTTGGTGAGCGCCACCCGCCAGCGGCCGTGCAGCACCGGGATGCGGTAGACGCCGGTGAGCAGCACGACCGGGTTGCGGGTGTGGCTGGAGGTGGCCGCGGCGGTCAGGAAGGCCCCCATGTCGGCGACCCAGTCGAGCCGGATCGCCGTGAACTTCCCCTGCCCGTCGAGCGCGAGCGTGCCGCGGATGATGTTGCTGCGCCCGTGGTAGTCGCTCGCCAGCCCCTCGGAGCGGGTGCTGGTCCAGCGCACCGGCCGGCCCAGCGCGCGCGCGGCGAGGATCAGGCCGCAGTGCTCGGGATACTGGGCGCTGCGGTTGCCGAAGCTGCCGCCCACGTCCTGCGCGTGGATGGTGAGCTGGTCTTCGCGCAGCCCGGCGGCGATCGCGATCTGCCGGCGCATGATGTTCACGCCCTGGGTGTGCGAATAGACGTGAAAGCGGTCGGCGGCCGCGGCGTTGACCGCGGCCGCGCTGCGCGGCTCGAGCGGGTTGGGCACGATCCGGGTGCTCTCCACCCGCAACTCGACCACATGGGCGGCGGCGGCGATCGCCGCCTCCACTGCCGCGGCATCCCCGGACTCGGAGATCCAAGACAGGTTGCCCGGTGCGCAGTCGTGCAGTTGCGGCGCGCCGGCTTCGAGCGCCCGCTCCGCGTCGACCACGTGCGGCAGGTCTTCGTACTCGACTGCGATCGCCTCGAGGGCATCCAGGCCCTGCTCGACGGTGTCGGCCACCACCATCGCCACCGGCTCGCCCACGAAGCGCACGCGCCCGTCGGCGAAGGCGCTGCGCGGCGGGATGCGCGGGGTGACCCCGTCGCTGCCCTTCAGGGTCAGCATGTGCATCACCTGGTTCATGCCGGCGGCCAGGCTGTCGGCGGCGCAGTAGGCGGCATGCACGCCGGGCATTGCCCGTGCCGCGGCGAGATCGATCGACGCGATCCGCGCGTGGGCGCGGTCGCTGCGCAGGAACACCGCGTGCAGTTCGCCCGGGAAGCGGCGGTCGGCGGTGTACAGCCCCTGGCCGGTCACCAGGCGGCGGTCTTCCTTGCGCTGGAAGGGGGCGTGAACGACATGAGCGTGGTCGGGCATGGGGCTGGATCCGTGCGTCGGGACCGCAAGCATACGGCAGGACCGGGGTCGCCTGCCGGGTCTGGCCTGCGGCCGAACGGGCGAGACCGCGGCAAGCGGGCGTGGAACGCCCTGGCGAGCGGGGCGCCGGTCGCATCGCCCGCGACCGGCCCGGTCCACCGCGCGGGCGTCAGTTGCCCAGTGCCGGGAGGGCGATCTCGCCGCTGCCCTCCAGGTGCAGCCGGGCTTCACCCGACTGCGCGCGCACCCGCAGCCGGTAGGCGATCCGGCGCCGACCGCCGGCAAGGTCGAGCAGCGGCCGCAGCACCCCGCCCGTGGCGCCGGTGGCGGCCCAGTCGGCCTGCGCCTCGCCGAAACGCGGCACGACGAGAGGCTGGTCGCTCACCCCGCGCGCGAACGGCTGGCCGTTGACCGCGAGTTCGTAGACCGCGCCGTCGATGCGCCGCTCTTCCCCGGACGGGTTCACCAGCCTCACCCGCAGCATGAACCGCTGCTCGAGCAGCCCGGCCTCGGCCAGCGAGATCCCGGTGAGGCCGATCTCAAGCCGCTCGCTGTCGATCGACGCGCATCCGCCGAGGGCGGCCAGCGCGAGCGTCCCGAGCATCCATCGGCGCGTCCGCCGTCCTCCAGTGCCGCCGTCCATGCCTGCCTCCTGCGTAGGCGGCGCGATCGCGCGCGCAGTGCGTGCGATACTTCCACCGATACCCTGCGGTGAAAACCCTGGAGGGCCGGTTGACCGGCCGCGACGGTGCGGCTCGCTTCCCGGTTCCCGGTCACCGCCAGGCCTCCCGTGGACCCACCGTCCGATGCCTGTCATGCCGATTCTACCCCCCCCGTCCGCGCGGTTCCCGGACGCGACCGTCGGCCGCGCCGGCCTGGCGGCCGCGCTTGGCGTCGTCGCACTGCTGCTCGCACTCCCGGGGCACGCCGCCAGCCTCGCCGAGATCGTGCAGCTTGCCCGGGCGAACGACCCGCAGTTCTCCGCGGCACAGGCCGCCGCCGACGCGCAGCGCGAACGGCTGCCGCAGGCGCGCGCCCTGCTCCTGCCCTCGGTCAGCCTGGGCGCCAGCGCAAACCGCAACGAGACCGACGCGACGCTGCTCGGTGGCTCGACGCCGTTCCTGCAGCCCGGACGCCGCCAGTTCACATCGAGCGCGCTGTCGCTGCAGGTCACCCAGCCGCTGTACCGGCAGGCGAACCGCGTGCAGCTGGACCAGGCGACCGCGCAGGTTCGCCAGGCGGAACTGCAACTGCAGAGCGCGGCCCAGGACATGATCCTGCGCGCCGCACAGGCCTACTTCGATGTGCTCGGCGCCGAGGACACGCTGACCCTGATCGAGGCGCAGAAGTCGGCCATCGGCGAGCAGCTGGCGATCGCCAAGCGCAGTTTCGAAGTCGGATCCGCCACCATCGTCGACTTCAACGAGGCGCGCGCGCGCCACGACCTCGTCACCGCCCAGGGCGTGGTGGCCGAGAACGAACTCGAATTCCGCCGCCGGGCGCTCGGCGAGCTGATCGGACGCCCGCCGCCGCCCCTGCGACCGCTGCGCGAGGGCGCGCGACCGCTGCCCCCGCAGCCCCTCGAGGTGTCGCACTGGGTCGAGCGCGCGCGCCGCGAGGCACTGGCGGTGCGACAGCAGGAGGCTGCCCTGGAGATCGCCACCCGGGAGATCGACCGCCAGCGCGCGGGCCACCAGCCGACGCTGGACGCGGTGGGCAGCGCCGGCCAGTCGCGCGCCGGCGCGAGCCCGACCTCCGCGGTGGGCAGCGACGTGAACCAGCTCGTGCTGGGCCTGCAGTTCAACCTGCCGCTCTACCAGGGCGGCGGCGTGCAGTCGCGCGTGCGCGAGGCGCTGGCCACCCAGTCGAGGGTGCGCGAGGAACTCGAAGCCGCGCGCCGCAGTGCGGCCCTGTCCGCCCGCGGCGCCTTCCTCGGCCTGACCGGTGGCCTCGAGCAGGTGCGCGCGCTCGAAGCGGCGCTGGAATCGAACCGGGTATCCCTCTCCTCCACCGAGGTCGGCCTCAAGGTCGGCGTGCGCACCCAGGTCGATGTGCTCAATGCCCAGCAGGCCCTGTTCACCACCCGGCGCGACCTCGCGCTCGCGCGAAACGCCGCCCTGCTCGCCGGCCTGCGGCTGCAGGCGGCCGTGGGCGAACTCGACGACGAGGATCTCGCGCCGCTGCAGACGCTGCTGCGCTGAACCCGGCGACGTCGGCACGCGTGCCGGACATCCCGCTGGCGCGCGCGAGCGCTACACTTGCGACGCGGATACGGCTGGGGCGAGGTCCTGACCCCGCCCGCCACCGTCCGCACACGCGCGAGGGGCTGTCGCCCGGCCGCTGCGTGGTTCCGGAGCCGCGACCCCGACCGGGGGCGCGACAGGGCTCCGGGGCCGTGGCCTCGCCCGGGGTCATGGCGCGCCTGCATCACCGTGACCCCGCCCCGGGGCCGCGGCCGGTATCCCCCCTTCCTCTCGCGCATCGCCGACCCGATGGATCGCGCATGCGCCCCACCGCCGAGCGCGCCCGCGCCCGCGATCCGCACCGGAGACTGTCCCATGCGCCTGGGTATGTTCATGATGCCGCTGCACCCCGCGCAGCGCGCCCCGTCGGTCACCCTCGAAGAGGACCGCCAGGCGGTCATCCTCGCCGACCGGCTCGGCTACCACGATGCCTTCGTCGGCGAGCACCTGACCGAGAAGAGCGAGAATGTCACCAACAGCTTCATTTTCCTGGCGACCCTGATCCACGCCACCTGCCAGATCCGGCTCGCCACCGGCACGTCGAACCTGTCGCATACCCACCCCACGCTGGTCGCCGCGCACGCCGCGATGTTCGACCACCTCGCGCGCGGGCGCTTCATCTTCGGCATCTCGCCCGGGGCGCTCGCCTCGGATGCCGAAGCGCTCGGCATGCTCGACCAGGATCGCAACAAGCTCTTCGCCGAATCGATCAACGCGATCCTCGCGATCTGGGAACGCAACGCACCCTACAACATCGACTTCCCGGACAATCGCTTCAAGATCTCCACCGCGAAGACCGCGGTCGCCGAGATCGAGCGCGGCGAGATGTACAAGCCCTACCAGTTGCCGCGGCCGGAGATCGTCGGCACCGTGGTCGCCCCGTTTTCCAAGGGCGTGATCGCGATGGGCGAGCGAGACTTTCACCCGCTGTCGGCCAACTTCCTGCTGTCGAAGTATCTTCGCAGCCACTGGGAAAACTACAGCGAGGGCAAGCGACGCGCCGGGCGGGTCGCCGATGTGGCCGACTGGCGCATCGCCCGCACGATCTTCGTGGCCGACGACGAGGCGACCGCCCGCCGCTACGCGATCGAGGACGCGGCCAGTCCGTACCGCTACTACTGGTCGCTGCTGCTGAAGAAGATGCTGCTGTCGAAGCGGGCCGCGATCTTCAAGGAAGACCCGGCCCAGGACGACGCCACGCTCGACATCGAGTACATGCTCGACCGGCTCGTGATCTGGGGCACGCCCTCGCGGGTGGCCGACCGCATCCTCGCGCTGCGCGAGGAAGCCGGCGATTTCGGCGAGATCGTCTACGCCAACATGGACTGGGTCGACGAGCGGCTCGCGCGCCGCTCCATCGAACTCATGGCCACCGAGGTGATGCCGCGGGTGAATGCGGCGATCGGCGCAAGCGCCGCGCCGACCGCGCGCGCCGCCTGATCGCGGTGCCCGGGCTCGGTTGCCGCACGCGCCGGCCCGGCATGCCGGCCGATCACGGCGCTCCGGCGATGCGGGTGGCCTGGAGGCCCTGACGGGCGAAAGGCTCCGCGGGAGTCCCGGTCGGGAGCCCGCCGGGGACGTCCTCGCGCAACGCCCCGAGCCGCGCCGTTCGCGCGCACGACGGCGTGACCCGGCCACGCGGCCGGGTCGGTCGGGCATCAGCCCGCGCGCACGCGGAACCCGCCCCGCTCCTGCTCGTCGAGCTGCTCGATCAGGTGCGTCTCCCAGGCGAGATACTGCATCGCCGCCTCGCGGTTGCCTTCGTGCCGGTCGTGGACGAAGAACAGGTAGTCGATGCAGTCGCCGTCGGCGGGCTCCTGCGGTGTCGAGTCCATCGGCAGTCCTGCCGCCTCCCGCGCGCCGGCGGCGAGCAGGTCCACGGCGGCCGCGCGCGCGAGGTCGATCTCGTCGGCGACCAGCACCACGCGGCGCCCGGTGCCGCCCGCGGCCGCGAGGGCCGCGCCGATGCGCGGCCGGATCGTCCAGGCCGCACCCGCCGGATGCCGCTTGCGGTAGTGCATCCCGGGCCTCACGTCGAGCAGCACGTCGGTCGCGGCCACGGGCGGGCTCACCGCCTCGATCGACGGCAGCACGCGATCGGCGCGCGCGGGCGAGCCACGCCAGTCGAGCCGTGCCCTCGTACCCTCGGCCAGCACGTGGACCTCGTGGCCGAGCTGGGCCAGCCACATCCCGATGACTGGCGCGCGCACGCCCTCGCCATCGACCAGGACGATCCGCGCCCCGCGCACCCCGACCCACTGGTCGGTCGACTGCACCAGCTGCCCGCCCGGCGCATGCTGCGCGCCGTCGAGGTGGCCGGCGGCGAACTCCTCCTCGGTGCGCACGTCGAGCAGGAAGGTGGTGCGCAGCGGATCGGCCAGCATCCGGTCGGCCTCGGTCGCCGCGATCATCGGCACGCCGAAGCGCTCGGCCACTGCGGCGGCCCTCGCGCGAAGCTTGTCCACGTCGGCTGGCGCTGCAGGGTAGCGACGGCTCGCGCCGCGCTCCAGATCGAAGCCGGCCAGGAACCAGCCCTGCGTGCCGTCCTTCAACGCGACCACGCGGTTGGGGATGCCGAAGTGGCGCAGCGTCTGCGCGCCGATGATCGAGCGGGTGCGCCCGGCGCAGTTCACCACCACGGTGGTGGCCGGATCCGGAGCGATCTCGCCGATGCGCAGCGCCAGTTCGCCGTTGGGGCAGCAGATGCCCCCGGGGATGTTCATCTTTCGATACTCGGACCACGGACGGCCATCGACGATCACGAAGTTCTCGCCGCGCGCGCGCATCGCCACCAGTTCCTCGGCGCTGATGCGCGGGGTGTCGCAGGCATGCTCGACCAGTTCGCCGAAGGTCTTGCTGGGCACGTTCACCCCGGCGAAGAGCGTGTGGCCCGCCGCTGTCCATGCTGGTGCTCCGCCGTACAGCGTCTGCACGTCCGTGTAGCCGAGCGCGGCTGCGCGGGCCGCAGCCCGGATAGCCACGCCATCGCCGTCGTCGAGCAGCACCATGCGAACGTCGCGCCGCGGCGCCAGGCGCTCGAGCTCGAGCTCGAGCCGGCTGTAGGGCAGCGGAACGGCGTGGAACGGGTGACCCTCGCCGTACTGCCCGTGCTCGCGCACGTCGAAAAAGGCGATCTCCCGCCCGTCGGCCAGCCACTGCCGCAGCCGCTGCACGTCCACCGTCTTCGCCGCCATCGTCCACCTCCTGTCGCCAGCCAGGATGATACGGCGCCCGCCTGAGCGATGCCGACCGGAGCGAAAGGTGGCCGTAAGGGCCGAGGTCGAGAATGGTCGCGAAGGCCGCGGCGCGTGTGCTGACCGGAAACCCTCCCTTCGCATCGTGCATCTCGCGCGGCATCCGATCGAGGAGACGTCCATGTTCGCGGAATTCAACCCCCTGCCGGAGGTTCCCCTGTCAGCCGGCACGAGCATCCTGCAGCCGCTGCACGCGCTGCCCGAACGGATCACGCTCGACAGCCCTGCGCTGCACGTGATGACCGACCTGCGCCGCACCAGCGCCGTGCTCGTCCGCTCGGGGGACACCGTGGCGCATGCGACATGCTGGGCGAGCGCCCGGTGCTCGCCGCCCGAAGCCAGGGCACGCCGGTGTCGGAACTGCTGGTGCGCGACATCATGACCCCGCGGGCAAACCTCGAGGCCTTCCGGCTGGAGGATGTCGAGCATGCGCGCGCAGGTCATGTCGCCGCGAGCCTGCGCCGCGCCGGCCGTCAGCATGCGCTCGTCATCGAGGCCCTGGCCGACGGTGCGCAGGCGGTCCGCGGAGTATTCTCCGCGACCCAGCTTGCCCGGCAACTGGGCGCGACGCTCGACACCCGCGGAGAGGTAGTCGAGATCGCTCGTACCTTCGCGGAGATCGAGGCCTCCCTCGCACATCACTGAACCGCCGGGTCCGTGCGCCGGCGCGGCGCAGACCGTACGGGCCGGAGCGGCCTTGCGCCGACCCGCTCCGACCGGCATGCCTGCGACCGGCTCGCGCACGACCGCGGCGAGGGCGGTTGAGGCACGCCTGCGCCACGGGTAGTCTGTCGACCTGCGCGCGGCCGGGAGGGTGCGTGGCGCGATCCGCGCCGCCGCGCCGCGCCGCGCCCACAGGACAGCCCCCTCGTGAAGAAAGACACGCTCCTCGGCCATGCCGCGCGCGATCCGCAGCGCTTCTCCGGGATGGTCAACCCGCCGGTGTTCCGCGGCTCGACGGTGCTGTTCCCGGACTGCGCGACCTACGAATCGCGTGACCCGG
>JBIPNU010000375.1:0-3550 GCA_044370615.1 Burkholderiales bacterium | reverse complement strand
TGTGGCCGACCTGCTGGGCGGACAGATCCCGGTTATGTTCGCACCGCTCGCGCCTATCAGCCCGCACGTAAAGGCCGGCAAACTCAACCTGCTGGCAGTGACCACGGCCCGGCGCAACACCATGTTCCCGTCGACGCCGACGGTGGCGGAGTCGGGGGTGCCAGGCTTCGAGGTAAGTTCCTGGTTCGGGCTATTCGGCCCTGCACGCTTGCCCGGGGCGGTCGTCGAGCGTATTCATTCCGACGTCGTGCGCCTGCTGGCGGAAGCGGGCGTGCGCCAGAAACTGCTGGAGCAGGCGCTGGACCCGGTGGGTAACACGCCGGCGCAGTTCGCGGCGCAGATACGGGATGAGTATCAGCGGTATGGAAAAGCTTTGGCGTTGGCGGGCGTTAAGCCGGAGTAGGGGCGTGGGTGAAGTCGGGGTCGCGCTTGCTTTTCGAGGGCGATAGAGGGTAACGAGTGAGGTTGCACACAGCAACGGCGCGATAGCCTAGGCCCAGGTTCACGCGTGACGACGACGGCCGGAGAATGCAGAGGCAGCGGCGGGGTGCCGTGCCTAGATCAGCGGCTGTAGAGCTTTGGCGGGGAGCCGATGTCGGCATGTTGCCTCGAATGGCTTCGGAAGAGGCTTACCGGGGCGATTCGTTCCGTGGGCCAAATCGTGGGCCAAATCAGGGGCGCGTCGGGGAACCACGGGGAAGGCATTTGTTAAAAATCAGGGACTTATGACCCCGTTATTCCCCTCGATACCCCCCCGAGTAGGTTCGAGTCCCATCAGCCACCCCACCATTTTTCCTTTGCAATCAAAGGTTTAAGAGCGATCTGGGCGACATTTGGACTAAATTTGGACCAAATCCGCAAACCGACGAGCTCTTGCAGCGGGGTGAAGAAGCCCCCGGCAGCGGCGATGGCGCCCGCAGGGTCGGGCCGATCGGAGTCCCGCTGATCAGCATCCGCGCGTCGTGTTCGCGCCGGGTTGGCTGTGCGTTGCGCACGGCCCTTCAGAGCGCCTATCGGAGCGGGCGACCAAGCTGCTGGAGTCCGAGGTCAAGCGCTGCTGCCTGGGCCGCGAAGTCCGCAGGTCTTTGTTCCCGGAATGTCTGCAGGTTGGCGAGCTTCCAGCGCAGGGCAGGCAGTTGCGATGCGTGAGGGCACTGCACCAGTGCCCACTCCGGCTCGGCCCGTACGAGACTGCTCAGGAACCGTCTGTGCTGCGCCGTGAGGCGTCGAGGCAGGTCGTGTCGAATCCGCTGTCGCGCGATCAGTAGCGTGTCCAGCGAGCACGGCACCTGCGTCATGCCGGCGAACGCGCGCTCGTACTCCTGCACGATGTTCTTGTCGCGTCCGAACAGGACCTCGTGCGGCGGACGGTTGTGACCGGCGATGTAGAGCACGAAGCACTCGACCATGCCGTCGGTCAGACCTCCCGATTCGTAGAGCTGCCAAACGTCGAACAGGTCGCGTGGGTGCTGTCGATCGAGGGCGGCCACGAGCTTTCCGGCGTACAACTCGTCGCGAGCGAGGATCGGCACCTCGAACTCGAGGCCGAACAGGTCGCGGGTCTTCGGGTTCAACGGCTTGCGTTCGACCGGGAGCAGCGTGCCGCGGAACACGACGTTCACCTCGATCTTGACCTGGCTCGTGTCGTTCTCGACGAGCAGGCGGGTGTCCTCGTCGTTATTTCTGCGCGCGCGTCGCGTCCGCAGGCCGAGGGCGGCGACGCGCTGTGAAATCGAGGCCAGTTCCGCCTCGATTGCCTTGAGCGCGTCCTCGCGCGGCGACTGCCACGGTCGGTACACCACGTCGATGTCGACCGACAGGCGGGGCATGTCCTGCATGAAGAGGTTGATGGCTGTGCCCCCCTTCATGGCGAAGAGATCGCTGGCGAAGACTTCGGGCGCGACCGTCAGCAGCAGCAGCACCGTATCCGCGTAGCGCTTATCCATGCTTCTTCAGCGTGAGCCGGGTTCCGTCGGGCAGTTGCCTGATCCAGCGGTTGTCGCTGCCCACGGGCAGCGAGTACTTCGCAAGGAGATCGTCCACATCCACGAGCCGGGTCTCCCGTGCCCAGGTCAAAAACAGCCGGACCACCTTGATGCTCCTGCAGCAGGCGAGCAGGGCGCCCAGCAACTCGTTTCTCGGCGAGCGCAGCCCGTCGAAGAGGTTGCGTGCCTCCTCGAGGCTCTGCTGCGTGCCGACCTCGTAGAGCATTTCCAGCACGGCTCGCTCCGACACCGATGCGCGCATGCCGTCTGGCAGCCCCGGTGGCGTCGAGAGGGTCCGGGTCGGGAGACTGTCGTCCGGCCACTCGAACAGCCGGGCGTGGACGTAGCGCGCGGGAAATCGCGAGGTGAACCATTCCGGAAGCGCGTAGCGTGCGTCTCCCCACAGCACCAGCGTGTCGCGATCGCTCAGGTTGTGCTGTACGCCCCGCAGGGACAGCGCACTCTTTCCACCGACGTGCAGGCCGGGTACGCGCTGCTGCAGGAACCTCAGCGCTCCGTCCACCCCGAGCGTGTCGCTCGGGAACGCATAGACCCCGTGTGCGAGGCGTACGAGCCAGCCACCATCGGCGTAGTGGGCGGCCAGCTGAGCCGACACCCCGACGGGCGCCAGGGCGGTCAGATCGAACGGTGCTCCGCGCGCAAGCTCAGTCTGCAGGCGCTTGAGTATCTGATGGCGAGAAGATCCAGTCATGTTTGAGGATCTTGGCAGAAAGCAATCACGGGCGAGATCGAAGCATACATCGGGAACGAAAAATAGTATCCAGTACTATCAAGTGATCTCAGGATAAACATCCCCGATTTGCTCACGAACGTCGGCCGCCCGCGTCTGCCTCGGACCTGGCCGCCGGAGCGCGGATCCGGGTCGGTCCTGCCGGCACGACGCCGGGGGCGGCTGTGCCCAGGCCTGCCGGCCCGGGGAGGGGAGACGCGGCGACCGACCTTGTGGGCTGCAGACACGACCCGTCGGGCGGACATCGAGCGCCGAGCTACATGTCGCCGATCGGCCTATTCCGGCGACCGCAGAGTGGGCACGTGCGGGTCCGACTGCAGCTGGCATGTGCCAGCCCAGTTACCGGGACTGGAGCCCCCCGGCTGCACTGTCGGACTGGACTTGGGCGATTGACGCCTCCAGCCGCTCCATCTCGCGGCCAGTGTGTTCTCCGTCCAGCTGACCGTGCGCTACGAGTGGCTGGCCCAGTATCACTTCGACGATCTTGCTGAAGTCCAGGACTTCGCCACGCGATGGATATGGTCCTACAATCACGAACGCCCGAACATGGCCTTGGGCGGTATCACCCCTAAACAGCGGCTGGCCATGGCCGCGTAGATCTACTTCTGACGGAAACGGAAAACGGGGGGATTACCCTTGAGGTCATCGCCAACTATCAGTACGATATCTTCGTGGTAGTTTCCGTTTGTCCTGAGCAGATCAATGGTTCCGAACGCTTTTTCAGGTGGGAACTATTGCAGAACGTGATGATGCAAGTCTTCATTCGGAAATGCCCTATTTGGGCTTTGAGTCAAGACGAACATGCTCCCGACTA
>JBIPNU010000057.1:0-9016 GCA_044370615.1 Burkholderiales bacterium | reverse complement strand
CGCGGTGCTGGGGGGGCTGGTCACCGGCACGCTGCTGTCGCTGCTGGTGATCCCGGTCGTCTACACGCTGGTGGACGACACCACCGGACTGCTGCGGCGGCTCGCGCCGCGCCGCCGCGCAGCCGCGACGCGCTAGCGCCCGCCGCCGGTATAGGCGCCCCGGATGTAGGACTCGAGCTGCTGGATCAGGTAGCGCTGCTGGCGCAGCACCTCCTTGACCACGTCGCCGATCGACACCATGCCGACCACGCGCCCCCCCTCGACCACGGGAAGGTGGCGGATATCCCGCTCGGTCATCTGCTGCATGCAGTCTTCTAGCGGCTGGGAAGGCAGCACCGTGATCACGCTGCGGGTCATGATCTCGCCGACCTGCACGCTGGAGGCGGCGCGCCCCGGCAGCGTCACCTTGAGCGCGCAGTCGCGTTCGGAGACGATGCCCTCGAGCCGATCCCCGTCCATCACGATCAGGGCGCCGATGCGGTGGCGCGCGAGCAGTTCGAGGGCCGCGGCGACGGTATCGCCGGCCGACACGGTGTACAGGTCCTGGGACTTGGTGGCCAGCAACTGGCGAATCGTGATCATGGCGCCTCCCCGCGCAAGACACGCGGAGTATAGCGAGCGTGGCGCGCCGAGGGCGCGCATCGGGCAGCGCGCGCAGGTCGGTGCGCGTGCCGGACCTTGCCGATCGGGGAATCGACGTCGTGAGCCTCGCCTGCGGCCGTGCTCCGCCCGGAGGCGGCCGCCTTGCACCGCCGCCCCTGCAGCCGACGCGCAAACGACGGATCAGTCGTCGCGACGAGCCTCGCCGACCATCGACAGCAGGTGCCCGAAACGGGTCTGCTTGGTCTCCATGTAGCGACGATTGGCTGGCCGGGGCGGCACCTCGAGCGGGCGCCGCTCGGCCACGATCAGGCCCTGCTCCTCGGCCGAGCGCACCTTGTCGGGGTTGTTGGTCATCAGCTTGAGCCGCCGCACGCCAAGATCGAACAGGATGCGTCCACCGACGGTGTAGTCGCGCAGGTCGGCGGCGAATCCGAGCTTGTGGTTGGCATCGACCGTGTCGTAACCCTGGTCCTGCAGCGCATAGGCGCGGATCTTGTTGGCCAGCCCGATGCCACGCCCTTCGTCGAACATGTAGACGATCACGCCGCGACCCTCGCGCTCGATCTCGCGCAGCGCCAGCTCGAGCTGTTCTCCGCAGTCGCAGCGGGTCGAGCCGAACACATCCCCGGTCAGGCACTGCGAGTGCAGGCGCGCGAGCACCGGCTCCTCGCCGGCCACCTCGCCCTTGCTGAGCACGAGATACAGGCTCGATTCGAGCTCGTCGGTGTAGACCATCAGGTCGAAGTCGCCGAAGTGCCGCGTCGGCAGCACCGTCTGCGACTTGCGGCGGATCTGCCGCTGGCCGCGACGCCACTCGACGAGATCGCCGATGCGCAGGATCGGGATGCCATGCCTCGCCGAGAACGCCTCGAGTTCGGGCATGCGGGCCATCGTCCCGTCCGCGTTCATCATCTCGCAGATCACGCCGGCAGGAGGCAGCCCCGCAAGGCGCGCGAGGTCGACGGCCGCCTCCGTGTGGCCGGCACGCGCAAGCACGCCGCCGGACTGCGCCCGCAGCGTGAGCAGCCGCCCGGGCCGGATCAGGTCACCCGGGCTGCTGGCCGGGTCGATCGCCACCGCGATGGTGCGCGCCCGGTCCTGGGCCGACATGCCGGACCCCACGCCTTCCCGCGCATCGATCGGGGTGGCGAAGGCGGTGCGGAACTTGGTGGTGTTCGCCTCGTCGGCGGTGATCAGCGCCAGCCCCAGTTCGCGCAGGCGCTCCTCGGCAAGCGCAAGCGAGACCAGACCGCGTGCCTCGCGCGCCATGAAGTTGATCGCCGCCGCATCGGCGTGGCTGGCCGCGACGAACAGGTCACCCTCGTTCTCGCGATCCTCGTCGTCGACCAGGATCAGCATGCGGCCGTCCCGCACGGCGGGAAGGATTTCGTTGACGATGCGGCGCGCAAGCGTCGCGGGTGGCAGGTCGCTCATGGTAACCGGGGACAGGCGCAGCGTCAGCGCGGCGCGATCAGGCGCAGGAATTCCGCGCGCGTCTTCTCCTGCTCGAAGGCGCCGGTGAAGGCCGAGCTGGTGGTGCTCGAGTGCTGCTTCTGCACACCGCGCATCACCATGCACATGTGGGTGGCCTCGATCACGACCGCCACGCCCGCGGGGTTCAGCGTCTCCTGGATCGAATCGCGGATCTGCATGGTGAGCCGCTCCTGCACCTGCAGGCGGCGGGAGAACACGTCGACCAGGCGCGGCAGCTTGGACAGCCCCACGATGTAGCCGTTCGGAATGTAGGCGATGTGCGCCTTGCCGAAGAACGGCAGCATGTGGTGCTCGCACAGCGAGTAGAGCTCGATGTCCTTGACGATCAGCATCTCGCGGTAGTCTTCGCGAAACATCGCCGAGCGCAGGATCTTCGCCGGATCGAGGTGGTAGCCGTGAGTGAGGAACTGCATGGCCTTCGCCGCCCGCTCGGGCGTCTTCACCAGTCCCTCGCGAGTCGGGTCCTCGCCGATCATCGACAGCACGTCGGCGTAGTTGCGCGCCATGTGCGCGGTCACCGCCGGGTCGTAGCGATCGATCTTCTCGTAGCCGCCCTCGCTGGCTTCCGCGCCGCCCATCGTCTGGCTGTCCGTGCGATTGCTGGTCATGACCGGTTTCCCCTTCGAATGGCGGCGTCGGACCCGGCCGGGTCGGCGGGCAGCGGGGCACGCCGTACGCCGCTCGAGCCCCGGCGACTTTGCTGCGATGCCGGGTCGGCGAGGCTACTGCCGCGAGCGCACCTGGTTGACGATGCCCTCGCTGTCCAGCCCGCATTCGCGCAGCAGTCCGGCAGGGTCGCCGTGTTCGACGAAGGCGTCGGGCAGGCCGAGCGTCTGCACCGGCACCGACAGGTCGAGGGCGGCCAGTGCCTCGGCCACCGCGCTGCCGGCGCCGCCCATCACCACGTTCTCCTCCACCGTCACCAGGCGGTCGTGGGTGCTCGCGAGTTCACGCAGCAGGTCGAGGTCGAGCGGCTTGACGAAGCGCATGTTGGCCACGGTCGCATCGAGCGCGTCGCCCGCCTGGAGGCACGGGGCGAGCATCGAGCCGAAGGCGAGCAGCGCGATGCCGCGGCCGCGCCGGCGCACCTCGCCGCGACCCACCGGCAGCGCGGACATCGCGGCCTCGATCGGCACACCGGGACCGGTGCCACGCGGGTAACGCACCGCGACCGGCGTATCCAGGGTGAAGGCGGTGTAGAGCATCTGCCGGCACTCGTTCTCGTCGGCTGGCGTCATCACCGTCATGTTGGGGATGCAGCGCAGGTAGGAGAGGTCGAACGCGCCGTGGTGGGTGGGGCCGTCGGCTCCGACCAGCCCGCCACGGTCGATCGCGAACATCACCGGCAGGTTCTGGATGGCCACATCGTGGATAAGCTGGTCGTAGCCGCGCTGCAGGAAGGTCGAGTAGATCGCCACCACCGGCTTCATGCCGTCGCAGGCGAGCCCCGCGGCGAAGGTGACCGCGTGCTGCTCGGCGATGCCCACGTCGAAATAGCGCTCGGGATACTCGCGCGAGAAGCGCACAAGGCCGGAGCCCTCGCGCATCGCCGGGGTGATGCCCACCAGCCGGTCGTCGGCGGCCGCCATGTCGCACAGCCAGTCGCCGAAGATCTGGGTGTAGGCGGGTGCGGCCGGCTTTGCCGGTGCCTTCGCGACGATGCCGGCGGCGGGATCGAATTTCGACACGCCGTGGTACTGGATCGGGTCGGCCTCGGCGGGCGCGTAGCCCTTGCCCTTGCGGGTGACCACATGCAGGAACTGCAGTCCGCGCAGGCTGCGCAGGTTGCTCAGGGTGGTGACGAGCAGATCGACGTCGTGTCCGTCGACCGGCCCGAGATAGTTGAAGCCGAACTCCTCGAACAGCGTGCCGGGCAACAGCATCCCCTTCACGTGCTCCTCGGCGCGCTTGGCGAACTCCAGCATGCCCGGCGTCGCCGAGAGCATGCGCTCGCCCGCACGGCGCGCGGCGGTATAGAACCGCCCGGACATCAGTCGCGCGAGGTAGTTGTGCAGCGCCCCCACCGGCGGGGAAATCGACATGTCGTTGTCGTTGAGGATCACCAGCAGGTCGACCTCGGCCGTCTCGGCATTGTTGAGCGCCTCGAACGCGAGACCGGCCGACATGGCCCCGTCGCCGATGATGGCCACCACCCGGCGGTCCAGCCCCTGGCGACGCGCGGCCACCGCCATGCCCAGCGCCGCGCTGATCGACGTCGAGGAATGCGCGACGCCGAACGTGTCGTACTCGCTCTCGTCGCGGCGCGGGAACCCGGCGACCCCGCCGCGCATGCGCAGCCGGTCCATGCCGCCGCGCCGGCCGGTCAGCACCTTGTGCGCGTAGGTCTGGTGGCCTACGTCCCAGACCAGCCGGTCGCCCGGCGTGTCGTACACGTAGTGAAGCGCGACGGTCAGCTCCACCGTGCCGAGATTGGAGGACAGGTGCCCGCCGGTGCGCGCCACCGACTGCAGCAGGAACTCGCGCATGTCGCGGCAGACCTGCGGCAGCTGCCGCCGGTCGAGCGCGCGCAGATCCGCGGGGGAGGCAATGCCGGTGAGCAACTCGAGGGGTTCGTGCGCGGTGTTCAAGATGATCTCTTCACGATGAAATCGGCGAGCTGGCCGAGCCGCGTCGCCCGGGGGCCGAAGGGTTCGAGCGCCGCGGCTGCCTGCGCGCGCAGGTCATGTGCCCACTGCCGTGCGGCGGCGAGGCCCAGGACGGTGACGTAGGTCGGCTTGTGCGCGAGCGCATCCTTGCCGGCGGTCTTGCCCAGCGTCTCGGTGCTCGCCTCCGCATCGAGAACGTCGTCGACCACCTGGAAGGCCAGGCCGATCGCACGGGCAAAGCGTTCGAGCGCCGCGCGCTCGTCGGCCTGCAGCCGGGTGCCGCACAACGCCCCGAGCAGGGTCGCGCAACCGATCAGCGCTCCAGTCTTGTGGGAGTGCATGGACTCGAGTTCCGGCAGCGCCAGCGTGCAACCCACCGAAGCGAGGTCCATTGCCTGGCCGCCCGCCATGCCGCGCGAGCCGGCCGCGCGCGCGAGCAGCACGACGCGCTCGAGCGCCACGGCCGGATCGTCGCCCCCGCCACCCTCGGCCAGCGCCTCGAAGGCGAGGCTCTGCAGCGCGTCGCCCACCAGCAGCGCGGTCGCCTCGTCGAACGCCACGTGCACCGTCGGCTTGCCCCGGCGCAGCACGTCGTCGTCCATGCAGGGCATGTCGTCGTGCACCAGGGAGTAGGCATGGATGAGTTCGACCGCCGCCCCTGCGGTGGCCACCCGGTCGACCGGGGCGCCGGTCAGTGCCCCCGCGGCAAACGCGAGCAGTGGCCGCACCCGCTTGCCCCCTCCCACGACCGCGTGACGCATGGCCTCGTGCAGGCGCGCGGGCTGCGTCCCCGCCGCCGGCAGCAGCCGCTCGAGTTCGCGCTCGGCGAGCGCCTGGTGCGCATGCATCCAGGCCTGGAACGGGACGGGATCGGCCAGGGTCATGCAGTCGAACATACCTTAGGGCGCAGCGTCGGGCAAACCGCCGCGCACGCTCGCGGGGCGGTCATGCCCGCCAATGGTGCATCGCGTACGCGCGCGGGTTCGCCGCGCAGGGATCACGGGGGTCAGTCGCCCTCTTCGTCCTCGCTGCCGACCGCGACCGCGCGTCCGGCCGTTGACTGGAAGTCGCGCAGCAGGCCGTCCTCGAGAACCTTCACCTGTTCCTGGACCGACTGCAACTGCGTCTGGCAGTAGCGAAGCAGTTCGGCACCCCGGCGATAGCGACCGAGGGAGTCCTCGAGGCCGAGCGCGCCCGCCTCCATCGACTCCACGATCTGCTCGAGTTCGGCGATGGCAGATTCGAAATCGGTCGGGGGCGCTGGCTCGCGCGCAGGGGTTCGGGGCATCGGCAGGACGGCAGGCGGGGGCGGGCGGGGCGGTCGGGAAGGCGTCCGCGAGGCCGGGCAGCCTCGTGCGCCGGGCACCGACCGGGCATCCGCGGCCAGGGACTCGATGCGCCGGGATCGCCGCTCGCGGATCGCACGAGCCGTCGGAGGCTAGCCGAGGCGCCTCGCCGCGGTCAACCGGTCGCCGGCGGGCGGGTCCATGGACGGGATCCGGCCGCAGCAGGCCGGTCGCCGGACGGGACGCGGCCGCGCCGACGCAGGGCCAGCATCGCCACCGGCCCCGCGCGTTGCCCGGTCCCGGGATTCGGGGGACAATCGCCGCCCCCATTCACGGCGCGCGGTCCCCGGCGGCGCGCCGCCAGCCCCCAAGGGAGTCCCCGCGCCGGGACCACGTTCGACCACCCCCGCTTCACCAGGAGGGCCCCGTGACCGACATCGCAGGCGTCCGGCGACTGCAACCGGCAGCCACCCAGCTGCCGGTGAGCTGGTACATCGACCCCGTCATCTGGGAGATGGAGAAGCGCCTGATCTTCGATGCCGGCCCGCGCTACGTCGGCCATGAGCTGATGGTCCGCGAGGCGGGCGACTACCGGGTGCCCGAGGTAGCCGGCGGCGGGCGCGTGCTGGTGCACGGCCGCGACGGCGTGCAGCTGCTCTCCAACGTCTGTCGTCACCGGCAGGCCCGGATGCTGGACGGCGCGGGACGGCTCGAGCAGATCGTCTGCCCGCTGCACCGCTGGACCTACGACCTGCAGGGTCGCCTGCTCGGCGCGCCGAAGTTCGCGCAGACACCCTGCCTGGATCTCCCGCGCACGCCGCTCACCCGCTGGAACGGGTTGCTGTTCGAGGCCGGCGATGACGTGCCGTCCGACCTCGGCCGGCTGTCGATGGCGGCCGATCTCTCCTTCGACGGATACCGCTTCGACCACGTGCTGGTCGACCACTACGACGTGAACTGGAAGACCTTCATCGAGGTCTACCTCGAGGACTACCACGTCGAACCCTTCCACCCCGGACTCGGGCGCTTCGTCGACTGCGACCAGCTGCACTGGGAGTTCGGCGACCGCCACTCGGTGCAGGTGGTCGGCGTGAACGACGCGCTGGCGCGCCCGGGGAGCCGGGTCTACGCGCGCTGGCACGAGCAGGTGCTGCGCCAGTTCGGCGAGGCGCCCCGGCACGGCGCGATCTGGCTCACCTACTACCCGAACATCATGGTGGAGTGGTATCCGCACGTGCT
Organism: Burkholderiales bacterium; assembly: GCA_044370615.1. Classification (GTDB taxonomy): domain Bacteria; phylum Pseudomonadota; class Gammaproteobacteria; order Burkholderiales; family CAIKXV01; genus CAIKXV01. Next base: position 1,788 of record JBIPNU010000057.1, on the reverse strand, counting down.
GGTGGTCAGCACCATCCTGCCGCAGGGGCCGGAGCGCTGCACCAACGTGGTGGAGTTCTACTACCCGGAGGAAATCGCCTGCTTCGAGCGCGAGTTCATCGAGGCCGAGCGCGCCGCCTACCTCGAGACGGCGGCGGAGGATCGCGAGATCTGCGAGCGCATGCATGCGGGCCGGCGCGCGCTCTGGGAACGCGGACTGGACGATCGCGGCCCCTACCACTCGCCCTACGAAGACGGGATGCAGCACTTCCACGAGTTCCTGCACCGCCGCCTGGACGGCGATCGCCGCGCATGAACGCGGCGATCTCCTGGATGCTGGTCTCCGGGCTGTGCTTCGCGGCGAGCGGTGCCTTCGCCAAGGCCGCCTCGGCGCAGTACGGCGCGGTCGAGCTCATGCTCTACCGCTGCGCGTTCATCGTGCTCGCGGTGGCCCTCTACGCACGCGCAGCCGGGCTCGTGCTGCGCACCCGCCTGTGGGGTGCGCATTTCGCGCGCAGCGCGGCCGGCGTGAGCTCGCTGCTGCTGTTCCTCTACTGCCTCGCGCATGCCCCGCTGTCCACGGCGGTGACGCTCAACTACACCTCGCCGCTGTTCCTCGCGCTGATCACCGGCCTGATCCTGCGCGAGCGAGTCTCGCCGCTCGCGCTCGCGGCGATCCTCGTCGGCTTCTCCGGGGTCGTGGTCCTGCTGCAGCCAGGGGGCGCCGACACGCCGCTGCTCGCAGGGCTGTCGGGCCTGGCGGGCGGCGCGGTCTCCGCGCTTGCCTATCTCGGCATCCGGCGCCTGGCGGCCGCCGGCGAGCCCGACTGGCGCACGGTGTTCTACTTCGCGCTGCTCGGACTGGTGACCGGCCTGCCCCTGCTGCCCTGGATCGGCGCAAACCTGCCGCCGCTGGCCGACCTGCCACTCCTGCTCGCGGTCGGTGCCTCCGCGCTGGGGGCCCAGCTCGCGATGACCGCCGCCTACGCGCGTGGCCCGACGCTGGTCGCCGCCACCCTGTCCTACAGCGGCGTGCTGTTCGCCGCGCTGCTCGAGATCGTCCTCTGGTCGCGGATGCCGCCGCTGTCGGGCTGGGTCGGCATGACCGCGATCGTCGCCGCCGGCGTGATGACCGTACTCGCCCGCCGCCCGGCACGCGCCGCGCGGCGCTAGACTCGCGCGCACGTCGACGCCGCCGGTTGCCGGTCGACGCGCGCGCCGCTGCCCGACAGGAGGAATCGCCATGAGCCCCACGACCCCACGGACACTGCTGGTGGACACCGGCGAGCTGCACGCGCACCGCGACGACCCGGGCTGGGTTGTCTTCGACTGCCGGCACGACCTCGCCGATGCAGAGGCCGGGCGCCGAGCCTACGCGGCCTCGCACCTGCCTGGCGCGCGCTTCGCGCACCTGGACGACCATCTGTCCGCTGCGAAGACCGGCCGCAACGGTCGCCACCCGCTGCCCGAGCCGCAGGCCTTCGCGCGGTGGCTCGGCGAGCAGGGCGTCGGACCGGGCACCCAGGTCGTTGCCTACGACGCGAGCGGCGGCTATTACGCGGCGCGCCTGTGGTGGATGCTGCGCTGGCTCGGCCACGAGGCCGTGGCCGTCCTCGACGGCGGATTTCCCGCGTGGGAGCGCGCGGGCCTGCCGCTCACCGCGCAGGTGCCGCAGCCGACAGCAGCCGGGTTCGTCGCGCATCCGCGCGAGTCGCTGCGCATCGACGCAGCCGGCGTGCTGGCCACGCTGGGCTCGCGCGCGCTGCAGGTCGTCGACGCGCGCACGCCCGAGCGGTTCGCCGGCCGCAA
>JBIPNU010000342.1:0-3835 GCA_044370615.1 Burkholderiales bacterium | reverse complement strand
CGGTCGGCGGCCACATCCCCGGTGCCATCAACCGGCTGTTCCAGCTCAACCTCGCCTCCGACGGCCGGTTCAAGCCGGCGAGCGTACTGCGCGAGGAGTTCAGCGCGCTGCTGGGCGATCGTCCCCCGGCCGAAGTGGTGCATCAGTGCGGATCGGGCGTTACCGCGTGCCACAACCTGCTGGCGATGGAAGTCGCCGGATTGACAGGCTCGCGGCTCTACCCGGGATCCTGGAGCGAGTGGTGCGCCGATCCGGCGCGGCCGGTCGCCCGCGGGCAGGACTGACCGGACGCGGAGCCGATGGCCGCCGCGCTCGCCGATGCGGTGCTGCTGCTGCACGCGGCGATCGCGCTGGCGATCGTCGCGCTTCTGCCGCTCACCTGGGCGGGCGCCTCGGCGGGGTGGCGCTGGGTACGCCGCCGCTGGATCCGGGGCCTGCACCTCGGGGCGATCGTGGCGGTGGCAGGACTCGCCCTGCTGGGCCTGCCCTGCCCGCTCACCGTCGTCGAGGACCGGTTGCGCGGGGCCGATGGCCCCCAGCCCGGGTTCATCGAGCGCGGCGTGGAGGCCCTGCTCTACTGGGATGCGCCCGCGGGCCTGTTCACCGCGGCCTACCTGACCTACGCGGTGGCAGTGGCGATCACCTGGTGGCGGGTGCCGCCCGATCCCGCCGCTACTCGATCGCCTTGACGATGTCCTCGACCACCTTCTTGGCGTCGCCGAAGACCATCATCGTCTTGTCCATGTAGAACAGTTCGTTGTCCAGGCCCGCGTAGCCGGCCGCCATCGAACGCTTGTTGACGATCACGGTACGCGCCTTGTACGCATCGAGGATCGGCATCCCGTAGATCGGGCTGCCCTTCACCAGCGCTGCCGGGTTCACCACGTCGTTGGCGCCCAGCACCATCACCACGTCGGTCTGGCCGAAGTCGCTGTTGATGTCCTCCATCTCCACGACGTGGTCGTAGGGCACCTCGGCCTCCGCGAGCAGCACGTTCATGTGGCCGGGCATGCGGCCGGCCACCGGGTGGATCGCGTAGCGCACCTCGATGCCCTTCGCCTGCAGCTTCTGCGCCATCTCCTTCACCGCGTGCTGCGCGCGCGCCACGGCGAGGCCGTAGCCGGGCACGATGATCACGCTGTCGGCGTTCGACAGCATGAAGGCCACGTCATCGGCGCTGCCGCTCTTGACCGAGCGCTGGGTCGCATCGGCCGCAGCCGCGCCTCCCTCCTGTCCGAAGCCGCCCAGGATCACGTTGAAGAACGAGCGGTTCATCGCCTTGCACATGATGTAGGACAGGATCGCACCCGACGAACCCACCAGCGAGCCGGCGATGATCAGCATCGAGTTGTTGAGCGAGAAGCCGATCCCGGCCGCCGCCCAGCCCGAGTAGCTGTTGAGCATCGAGACCACCACCGGCATGTCGGCGCCGCCGATCGGGATGATGATCAGCACGCCGAGCACGAAGGCGATCGCCAGCATGATCCAGAACGGCGTCCAGTCCTGGGTGACGACGAACACGGCGCCGAAGCCCAGCATCGCGAGCGCGAGCGCGAGGTTGAGCAGGTGCTGGCCCTTGAACACGACAGGAGCACCCTGGAACAGGCGGAACTTGTACTTGCCCGACAGCTTGCCGAAGGCAATCACCGAGCCGGAGAAGGTGATCGCGCCGACGAAGGCGCCGATGAACAGCTCGAGCCGGTTGCCCAGAGGAATCGGCTGGCCCCGCTGCACCAGCCCCAGCGCCCAGGGCTCGGCCACCGTCGCCACCGCGATGAACACGGCCGCGAGGCCGATCATCGAGTGCATGAAGGCCACGAGCTCGGGCATCTTGGTCATCTCGACGCGCTTGGCCATCACCGCGCCCAGCGTGCCGCCGACGGCAACACCGCCCAGCACCCATCCCATGCCGCCGACCGCCACTTCGGGGCGCAGCTTGAAGATCAGCGCGACGGTGGTGGCCACCGCGATGGCCATGCCCGCCATGCCGAAGGCGTTGCCCAGCCGCGAGGTGGTCGGGTGGGACAGTCCCTTGAGCGCCTGGATGAAGCAGACCGAGGCGATCAGGTAGAGGAGGACGACGAGGTTCATGCTCATCACGCACCCTCCGCCTTGCGCGGCTCTTTCTTCTTGAACATCTCGAGCATGCGACGGGTCACGAGGAAGCCGCCGAACACGTTGACCGCCGCCAGCGCCACCGCCAGCACGCCCATGGTCTTGCCCAGCCCGGTCTCGGTGAGCGCGGCGGCGAGCATCGCGCCCACGATCACGATCGCCGAGATGGCGTTGGTGACCGCCATCAGCGGCGTGTGCAGCGCCGGGGTGACGTTCCAGACGACATGGAAGCCGACGTAGATCGCCAGCACGAAGATGATGAGGTTGATGACAGTCGGATCGACGATGTCCATGGCGCGCCCCGGTGCGTGCGTCGGAGGAATGAGGCGACTACTGCTTGCGCAGCAGCTCGCCGCCGTGGCAGACCAGCGTGCCGGCGACGAGGTCGTCCTCGCGGTTGAGGTTGAACTGCCCGGTCTTGTTGTCGAGCATCAGCCCGAGGAAGGTGAGCAGGTTGCGCGCGTAGAGCGCGCTGGAATCGGTGGGCACCAGCGCGGGCAGGTTCGGCAGCCCGACGATCCTCACGCCGCCAACGGACACGGTGCGGCCCAGTTCCGAACCCTCCACGTTGCCGCCCTGCTCGACCGCCATGTCGACGATGACCGAGCCCGGCTTCATCGACCGCACCATGTCGCCGGTGACGAGCACCGGCGCCTTGCGCCCCGGGATCAGGGCGGTGGTGACGACGATGTCGGCCAGGGCGATGCGCTTGGCGACCTCGGCCGCCTGCCGGCTCATCCACGACGCGGGCATCGGCCGCGCGTAGCCGCCCACGCCCTGGGCGATCTCGCGCTCCTCGTCGGTCTCGAAGGGCACGTCGATGAACTTCGCGCCCAGCGACTCGATCTGCTCCTTCACCGCGGGGCGCACGTCGGAGGCCTCGATCACCGCACCGAGCCGCTTGGCGGTGGCGATCGCCTGCAGGCCGGCCACGCCGGCACCGAGGATCACCACCCGCGCGGCCTTCACCGTGCCCGCCGCGGTCATGAGCATCGGCATCAGGCGCCCGTAGGTGTCCGCGCCCAGCACCACCGCCTTGTAGCCGGCGATGTTGGCCTGCGAGGACAGAACGTCCATCGACTGGGCGCGCGAGGTGCGCGGCAGCAGTTCCATCGCGAAGGCGGTCAGCCCCTGCCGCGCCAGCGCCTCGAGCCCGGCCGCGTCGTAGGGCGAGAGCAGGCCCACGAGAACGGTACCCGGCTTCATCTGGGCGAGTTCCGCAGGCTGCGGGCCGCGCACCTTCAGCACGACTTCGGCCTGCGCGTAGACCGCGGCCGCGTCGGGCACCAGCGTGCCCCCTGCGGCCGCGTAGTCCGCGTCCGGGAAACTGGCGTTCGTGCCGGCGCCGGCCTGCACCAGCACGGTGTTCTGGCCGCCGGCGCAGAACTTCTTGACCGTCTCCGGGGTCGCCGCCACGCGGGTCTCGCCCGGCAGCACTTCAGCGGGAATGCCGATCTTCATGTCGAGGGATCCTTCGCCACTGCGGCGGGAGCGCCCGTGGGGCGCCCGGGCCGGCCCCGGCACGCCCTGTCGACACCGAGCGCGTACCGGCAAAAGGGCGCGAGTATAGGACAAGCCCGCGCCGGGCCGTCGCGCCGGACCGGTGACCGACCTGCGGCACCGCCGCCGCGACCGCCGCCGCCCCGCCCGCCAGGCCGGGGCGGGGCGCGAGCCCATGCGCCCCCGGCCCCGGACGGACGACTGGAGGGGCGCTGCCGCG
>JBIPNU010000374.1:0-3560 GCA_044370615.1 Burkholderiales bacterium | reverse complement strand
AGGGATGCATGGCTCGCAAGCGGCACCGATGGGCGGCCCTCGCGGGGGAATCCCGCTCCGCCGCGAGGGTCGCGAGCGTCCGGGCGAATGCTGCCCGCGGGCGCTGTTCAGGCCTTGCGTTGCCGCACCTCGGCCATGATCGGGTCGAAGCGCTCGTACAGGCGCGAGTAGTCGGTCTCGCTCATGCCCTGGTCCATCGCGGCATCCAGGAAGTCGCGGGTGAAGGTGCCCAGCGGCACCTCGGCCGGAATGGAGCCGGCGAGATCCACCGCCATCGACAGGTCCTTGCGCAGGTTGTAGACCCTGGAGCGCGCATCCCACCTGCCCGACAGGATGTGCTTCGGAAAGCGCATCTCGCTCGCGTAGCTGCGCGCGTTCGACACGTTGAACACCGCGATCATGTCCTCGAGCCGGATCCCGGCCGCCTCGGCCATCCGTCCCCCTTCGCAGGTCGACAGGAAGATCGTGTGGCAGACCATGTTGTGGATCAGCTTCATCGTGTGCCCTGCGCCGCTCGGGCCGAGGTGGAACAGCCGCTCGGCCACCGCCTCCAGCTGCGGGCGGGCCTGCGCGAACGCGTCCGCGTCGCCCCCGATCATCAGGGTGAGGGTTCCGGCATCGGCACCGGTCGCGCCACCGCTCATGCCGGCGTCCAGGTAGCGCACCCCGCTCGCCGCCGCGCGCGTTGCGAGCGCACGCGTGTCGCGCGGGTCTGACGTGGTGAAGTCGCAGACCACCAGCCCGGGCCGGGCGTTGGCGAGCACGCCGTCCGGCCCGTCGAGGCTCGCCGCGATCTCCGGCGTGGCAGGGACCACGAAGACGATGAGATCGCAGGCCGCGGCCATCGCCCCAGGCGCCATGATCTCGACGCCGGGGAGCGTCGCGAACGGCGCGCAGGCCGACTCGGCGATGTCCCAGACGGCCAGCGGCACGCCCTTGCGCTGGAAGTTGCGGGCGACGCCGCCGCCCATGTTGCCCAGGCCCACCACTCCGACCTTCGTCTGGTTCACGATCCACTCCTCCGTCATGCCCGGTTGCCTGTCGTGCGCCGCGCGCGGGCGACGCGGGCCGGATTATGGTCCTGAATCGCCCGGGTGCTCCACAGCCGGCGTCGCGGGGCGGTGGCGGATGCGCGACAATCGCGCCGGACGCGGCGGCGCGGATCCGCCGGTGGCTGCGAGGAGAGGCGAGGATGAGGCTCGACGATTTCGACATCGACATCGTGGTGCAGGGTTTCCCCGGCAAGTCGGTCTGCCACGGCGGCCTGGGCTGGAGCACCGTCGCGCTGCTGCGCGGCGATGGCCGCGTGGCGCTGGTCGACACCGGGTCCTTCGGCATGCGTCGCATGCTCAAGGAGCGGCTGGCCGAGCGTGGCGTATCGCCGGCGCAGGTGACCGACGTCATCCTCACCCACTGTCACTACGACCACAGCGTGAACTTCACGATGTTCCCGAACGCGCGCATCGTGATCGGTGCGCGCGAACTCGAGTGGGGCGCCACCGCGCCCTGGGGCGAGACGCCGGTGCCGGAGCTCTATGTGCGGGAACTCGCGCGCTGGCCCACGCTCGCGGCCGCCGAAGATGGCGCCGAGGTCTTCCCGGGGATGACCGCCCACCTTGCACCCGGGCACACGCCCGGGTGCCTGGTCTACGTGCTGCGCGGGCACGAGCGCGACGTGGTGTTCACCGGCGATGCCGCGAAGAACCGTGCGGAGATGGTCTCGCGCGCCACCGACATGACCTTCGATGCGAAGGCGTCGGCGGACTCGATCGCGATGATCTGGCGGCACTGGCAGGCGCGCGCGGGCAGCGTGCTGGTCCCGGGCCACGACCTGCCGATGACCCAGCGCGACGGGGCCACCGGGTATCTCGGCAGCCGCGAGGCCGCGATCAGCGCGTGGTACGGCGACGGGCTGGAGCAGGCCACGCTCTATCGCCTGCACGCCTAGGCCCTGTGCGTGCATCGGCGTCCCGGCGCGCGGCTACGGTGAGGGCGTCCGGTCGCGATCGCCGCGGCACGAGGCGGCGATGCTGATTCCCGGCCCCGATCTGTGGCTGTTCGCTGCAGCCTGCGTGGTGCTGGTCGTCACGCCCGGCCCGAACATGGCCTACCTGCTGTCGCGCGCGATCTGCCAGGGCAGTCGTGCCGGCGTGGTGTCGCTCGCCGGCGTGCTGACCGGCTTCGTCGTGCACGTCGTGGCGGCGGCCGCGGGGCTGTCCGCGGTGTTCCGATGGCAGCCGCTCGCCTTCGATGCGGTGAAGTACGCCGGGGCGGCGTGGCTGGCGTGGATGGCGTGGGATGCGGTGCGCCCGGGCGGCCAGTCGCCATTCGCGCCCCGGCCGCTGCCGCCGGAACCGGCGCGCGCGCTGTTCGTGAAAGGGCTGCTCACCAACGTGCTCAATCCGAAGGTGGCGATGTTCTACCTCGCGCTGTTTCCCCAGTTCGTGGACCCGGCGCGCGGCAGCGTGTTCGCGCAGTCGCTGCTGCTGGGCGGGGTGCAGGTCGCGATCAGTGTCGCCTTCGACCTGTGGCTGGTGCTGGCGGCCGGCGCGATCGCCCGCGGCTTCGCGAGTCATCCGCGCTGGCTCGCGGCACAGCGCTGGGTGCTGGGCGCAGTGCTGCTGGCCATCGCACTGCGCATCGCGGTCGAGCCGCGCCCGATCTAGCTTGACCGTCGCCTCGGTCCGCGGGTGGGTGCCGGGCTGCGCTCGCATCGACGCCCGCCGAACCGCCGCGCGCCGGGCCGGTACATGCGCAGGGTCGGCTATCCGCCCGGCCCGCGCGGGCGCGCGCAGGTCGCCGCTGGTCCGAGCGCGCGACGCGCCCGCATCATTCCGGCTCGATGCGCGCGGCCTTCACCAGTTTCGCCATCTGCGGGATGCCGGCGCGGATCTGCTCGCGCAGCGCGTCCGGCGTGCTGCCGACGACGTCCGCGCCCTGGGCGGCGAACTGCTGACGGACCTCGGGCAGCGCCAGCGCCTTCAGGATCTCGCCGTTCAGGAGGCTCACCCGCGGTGCGGGCGTGCCGGCGGGCGCGAACACCCCGAGCCAGAAGTCGAGCACCACGCCGGGCAGCCCGGCCTCGGCCATCGTCGGCACGTCCGGCAGCACCGGCGAGCGCCGTGCACCGGTCTGCGCGATCGCGCGGATGCGACCGGCGCGGATGTGGCCGGAGGCGGAGATCAGGCTGTCGAAGATCAGCGGCACCGAGCCTGCGATCACTTCGGGATAGGCTGCGGCCACGCCCTTGTAGGGGACGTGCACGAGCGAGATGCCGGCGGCGACGTTGACCATCTCGCCCGCGAGGTGGAACACGGTGCCGGTCCCCGAGGAGGCGAAGGACAGCGACCGGGTGCGCGCCAGGGCGACCACGTCCTTCAGGCTCTTCGCCGGCAATGCCGCGCTCACCGCCATCACATTCGGTGCCGTGGCCACCAGGCTCACCGGCGCGAAGTCGCGCAGCGGGTCGTAGGGCAGCTTGCGGTAGACGCTGGGCGCGATCGTGTGGGTGGACAGGTTGCCGATGCCCAGCGTGTGGCCGTCGGGCGTGGCGCGGGCGA
>JBIPNU010000373.1:0-3565 GCA_044370615.1 Burkholderiales bacterium | reverse complement strand
GCTGGCCGCCTGCCTCGCGATTCCCGCCAGCGCCCAGACCCTCACCGGCACGCTCGCCAAGATCCGCGACACCGGCACCATCACCATCGGCCACCGCGAAGCCTCGATCCCGTTCTCCTACCTCGACGACCGCCAGCAGGCGGTCGGCTACGCGATGGACATCTGCATGCGCGTGGTCGAGGCGGTGCGTGCCGAGCTGAAGAACCCCAACATCAAGGTCGCGCTGCAGCCCGTCACCTCGGCCAACCGCATCCCGCTGCTGCAGAACGGCACCATCGATCTCGAATGCGGTTCGACCACCAACTCGGTGGAGCGCCAGAAGCTGGTCGCCTTCGGACCCACCTACTTCGTGATCAACGTGACCGCGGCGGTGAAGAAGTCCTCGGGCATCCGCTCGCTCGCGGAGCTGAACGGGCGCACGATTTCCACGACTGCCGGCACCACCTCGGTGCCCCTGCTCAAGCGCTACGAGAAGACCGCCGGCATCGACGTGAAGGAGATCTACGGCAAGGACCACTCCGAGTCCTTCCTGCTGCTGGCCGATGACCGGGTCGCCGCCTTCGTGATGGACGACGTGCTGCTCGCCGGCCAGATCGCCAACGCCCGCAACCCGGGCGACTTCGTGATCCTGAACGAGTCCCTGCGCACCGAGCCCTACAGCGTGATGCTGCGTCGCGACGACGCGCCGTTCAAGGCGCTGGTCGATCGCACCATCGGCGGGCTGATGAAGTCGGGCGAGATCGACAAGCTCTACAACCGCTGGTTCATGAGCCCGATCCCGCCGCGCAACGTGAACCTGAACTTCCCGGTCACGCCCGCGCTGCGCGAGGCCTTCCGCAACCCCAACGACCGCGGCGTGCAGTAAGCCGCCGGCGGCCCGGGCCGGGCCGCCGGGTGCCCGGCTTCCTGGGCAGCCCGCGCCGTCCGCAACCCGAGCCGCCCCCGCTGGCCCACCGGCCGGCGGGGGTCTGCCAGGAACGCGCCCCGCATGGGATTCAACCTCGACTGGTCGGTCTACTTCCAGGAACTGCCCGAGGGCGGGGTGTACTACTGGGAGATGATCCTCTCCGGGCTGGGCTGGACGCTCGCGCTCGCCGCCTGCTCATGGGTGATCGCGATGGCGCTGGGCATCGCGGTCGGCACGATCCGCACCACCGACAGCCGTCTGCTGGCAGGCCTGGGCAACGCCTGGGTCGAGCTGTTCCGCAACATCCCGCTGCTGGTGCAGATGTTCCTGTGGTACTTCGTGCTGCCGGAACTCATCCCGCCGCTCAAGCGCTGGGTGGTCGCGGCCGAACCCGCGCATGCGCAGTTCCTCTCGGCCATGCTCTGCCTGGGTCTGTTCACCTCCGCGCGCATCGCCGAACAGGTGCGCGCCGGCATACAGTCGCTGCCACGCGGTCAGCGACTGGCCTCGCAGGCGCTGGGCCTCACGCCGGTCCAGGCCTATCGCCACGTGCTGCTGCCGATGGCGCTTCGCATCGTCATCCCGCCGCTCACCAGCGAGACGATGAACCTCATCAAGAACACGTCGATCGCGCTCACCATCGGTCTCGCCGAGCTCACCTTCCGCACCCGAGAGATGGGGGAGTACACGTTCCGCTTCTTCGAGGCCTTCACCGCCGCCACGCTGATCTACATCGCCATCGCGCTCACGGCCAACCGGGTGATGGCCGTGGTGGAGCGGCGCACCGCGGTCCCCGGCTTCATTGCCGGCGGGGGTCGGTAGGCGATGGACTTCTCGTCCATCCAGGGCGCGCTGCCCTTCCTCTGGAAGGGCATGCTCTACACCCTCGAACTCACCCTGTTCGCGGCCGTCGGCGGCCTGATCTTCGGCACCCTGCTCGCGCTGGCGCGCCTGTCGCCCTGGCGCCCGCTCAGCCTGGCGGCCGCCGGCTACGTGAACCTGATGCGCTCGATCCCGCTGGTGCTGGTGATCTTCTGGTTCTTCTTCCTGGTACCGGTGATCCTGCAGGCGGCGCTGGGCTACGAACGTCCGCCGATGATCGGCGCCGAGCGCACCGCGATCATCACCTTCATCCTGTTCGAGGCGGCATACTTCTGCGAGATCATGCGCGCCGGCATCCAGTCCATCCCGCGCGGCCAGGTCCATGCGGCGCAGGCGCTCGGGCTCTCCTATGGTCAGTGCATGCGCCTGGTCGTGCTGCCGCAGGCCTTCCGCAACATGCTGCCGGTGCTGCTCACGCAGACCATCATCCTGTTCCAGGACACCTCGCTGGTCTACGTGATCTCGGCCACCGACTTCGTCGGCGCCGCGGCCAAGATCGCCCAGCGCGACGGTCGCCTGGTGGAGATGTACCTGTTCGTCGCCGCCGTCTACTTCGCGATCTGCTTCACGCTGTCGGCGCTGGTGCGCAGGCTGCAGCGGCACGTCGCGGTGATCCGCTGAGCGCCGGCGAGAGGCGCCGCCCCGAACCGCCGACGACTTCCGGAACCCGCCCCATGATCGACATCGACAACGTGAGCAAGTGGTACGGCAGCTTCCGCGTGCTGACCGACTGCAGCACCCGCGTCGCGCGCGGCGAAGTCGTGGTGGTCTGCGGCCCCTCCGGGTCCGGCAAGTCGACCCTGATCAAGTGCGTGAACGCGCTCGAACCCTTCCAGCAGGGGCAGATCCACGTCGACGGCACGCCGGTGCGCGATGCGGGCACCGACCTGCCCAGGCTGCGCGCACGGGTGGGCATGGTGTTCCAGCACTTCGAACTCTTCCCGCACCTGTCGATCACCCGCAACCTCACGCTCGCCCAGGAAAAGGTGCTCGGCCGCCCGGCCGAGGAGGCGCGCGAACGCGGCCTGCGCCTGCTCGAGCGCGTGGGACTGTCCGCCCACCGCGACAAGTTCCCGGGACAGCTCTCCGGCGGCCAGCAGCAGCGGGTGGCGATCGCCCGCGCGCTGTCGATGGACCCGATCGCCATGCTGTTCGACGAGCCGACCTCGGCACTCGACCCGGAGATGATCAACGAGGTGCTCGACGTCATGGTGGAACTCGCCCACGAGGGCATGACCATGATGGTCGTCACGCACGAGATGGGCTTCGCCCGCAAGGTCGCCGATCGCGTGATCTTCATGGACGAGGGCCGCATCGTCGAGGACGCGGCCACCGAGGAGTTCTTCGGCAGCCCGCGCTCGGAGCGCGCGCAGCACTTCCTCGCGCGCATCCTGCACCACTGACCGGACGCGGCCGCGGGTCCTGCACCGCTCGGCCGCCGCGCAACCGAGCGGCCCGCCCGGCCCCTCGCCGTGACGATCCGCCGCGCACGGCACAGCGATCGCGACCGGTGGCCCGGCGTCGGGCCGGCGTGCCGCGCCCGCCGTGTCGCGGGCACGCGGGCGAGCGGCAGGATGGCAGCGGGTCAACCGGCCCGCGCCCCACGCGTTTCGCGCATAATCCGCGGCCGCGCCCGGGCCCCACGGCGCCCGGGGCGGCGAGCGCGCCGGCCCGTCCGGCAGGCCCGACCGCTCCCGGGAGCCCCCGATGTCCACCCACGCCCAGCCCGCCCCCCTCAGCACGGCCGCGATCCTGCCCTACGCGCTCACCATCTTC
>JBIPNU010000013.1:0-12895 GCA_044370615.1 Burkholderiales bacterium | reverse complement strand
CTCGTGGGGGCGGCCGCTACCCGCGGGGCGGCGCGCGACGCGCGCGCCCCGGCGGGTCGCGCGAGGTTTCAGGGCGCAACGCACTCGCAGGCAGACAGACTGCGCAGCCGCTTGACAGCGACGCGCCCGCGCCGCGACAGTGCAGGCCCCATCCGGTCGGGGCGGTGCGCGCGAGGCCCACCACAGCGTCGCGTACACCCGCCCGCCGGCGACGACACCCAGGAGGAGGACGCGCATGCCCACGGTGGCCATCGGCGACGGACATATCGCCTACGAGGAGTCCGGCAGCGGCGAGCCGCTGCTGTTCGTCAGCGGACTGAACGGAACCGGGCGTTCCTGGGCACCGCAGGTGCCTTTCTTCAGCCAGCGCTACCGGGTGATCACCTACGACCAGCGCGGCACCGGAGCGAGCGACAGGCTGCAGCGCAGCTTCTCGGTCGACGGCATGGCCGCCGACGTGATCGCGCTGCTCGACGCGCTGGGCATCGACCGCGTTCGCCTGGTGGGCCAGTCAACCGGTGGTGCCATCGGACAGACCCTCGCGGTGCTGCATCCGCAGCGGCTCTCGCGCATGGCGATCTACGCGACCTGGACCTGGTGCGATCCCTGGTTCCGTCGCCTGTTCGAGGCGCGCCGCCTGATGTACCAGCAGGCGGGCTCGGAACTGCATGCGCGGTTCCATCCGCTGTGGCTGTACTCGCCGCAGTTCGTCAACAGCCACGATGCCGAAATCGAGGAGGAGATGCGCCGCGCCGTCGCCGGCGCGCCGCCGGTGGAGGTATCGGTAGGCCGCATCGATGCGATCATGGCCTTCGATCGTCGCGCCGACCTGCACCGGATCACCACGCCCACGCTGGTGATGGCCGCGCGCGACGACTACATCACGCCCGCCTATCACGCCGAGGCACTGGCGAAGGCGATCCCGGGCGCGGAGCTCGAACTCGTCGAGCATGGCGGCCATTCGCTGTCGAAGACGCGCGCCGACCTGTTCAACGAACGCGTGCAGCGCTTTCTCGCGGCGAGCTGATCGACGCACACATGCGGCTGCGCCCCAGCGCATGTGAAACAGCCGGGACCCGTGCGACACGCCCGGGGCGTCGCGTGGGGGCTGGCCAAGCGCGTCGTCGGTGCGCGCGCGCGGCTCTGATCGGATCGGGAGGCGCCCGCGTACCCGGCGCCTCCCCCGGCAGCCCCCTCGGCCGGGGGCGAAGGGACGGAGGGAGCGAGGCCGGCCGAGGAGTCTCCGGCAGACCGAGGCGCGCAGGCAGCGGAGGGGACGGAAGGGGCGCAGGTCGGGTGCCGCGCGTCGCTCGGCCCCCGCCGCTTCCCCGGTCGCGACCGCTCAGCGTGTCCGGCGCAGCTGGGTCATCGCCCCGTAGACCAGCGCACCCATCTGCTCGCGGTAGTACTTGCGGATCTCGCCGGGCGCGGCGGTCCCGACGACCACGACCAGCCGCTCCTGCGGATCGGCCCAGAACAGCGTTCCGTTCGCACCGTTCCAGGTGAAGTCGCCGCGCGTGCCGGGCGTGGCGGCCTGGCCATCCTGCAGGCGCACGGCCACCCCCAGTCCCCAGCCATAGCCATCGCGGTGGGGCTCGATGTCGGGCACCTGGTTGCGGATGTTCGGCCCGAGATGATCGGATGTCATCCACGCCACGGTCTGCGGACTGAGCACGCGTCGGCCGTCGATCGCGCCGCCGTTGACCAGCATCTGGCCGAAGCGCAGGTAGTCGCCGACGGTGCCGAACGCGCAGGCCCCCGCGCAGTCGAACCGGTTCATCGCGTCCAGCGCCGCGATCCGCTGCGGCTTGCCGGTGATCGGATCGATCGGCAGCGGCCGGGCGATGCGAGCGCGACGATCGGCCGGCACCTCGAAGTGCGTGTCGGTCATGCGAACCTTCTCGAACACCGTCTCGCGCAGGTACTCGCCAAGGCGCCGGCCAGCCACCTTCTCGATCACCAGCCCGAGCACGTCGGTGGAGAAACTGTAGTCCCACACCGTGCCCGGCGGGTGGAGCAGCGGCAGGCCCGCGAGCGTGGCGATGAGCTCGTCGCCCGTGTACTTCGCGGCCACCGCCGAGGAGCTGGCCGGATAGAGCTTGTGCACCGGCGTGTTGCCGCGGCCGCCGTAGGTGATGCCGGAGGTGTGGCGGAACAGGTCGTGGATGTGGATCGGCCGGGCGGGCTGCAGCGTGATCTCGCCCTTGGGCGACATGACCCCGACGTTCATCTTCGAGAAGGCCGGGAAGTACTCGTCGAGCCGGGACTTCAGCGGCAGGCGTCCCTCCTCGTTGAGCACCAGCCCCCCGACCGAGGCGAGGATCTTGGTCATCGAGGCCAGCTGGAAGATCGCGTCCAGCGGCATCGGCGTACCGGCTTCGCGATCGAGGTACCCGTAGGCCTTGTAGTGGACCAGGCGGCCGTCGCGGGCGATGGCCACGACCGCACCCGGCACCCGGTTGGCCTCCATCTCGCGGGCGAAGAAGCGGTCGATGCGCGCGAGTCCGTCCCGCGAGAACCCGGCCTGCTCCGGGTTGATCGCCGGCAGCGGCTGGGCTGCGACCGGCAGTGCGGCCAGTGCCCACAGGGCGCAGGCGGCGGCAAGTCTCGGCAGCGAACGACGTTTCATCGGGCTCTCCCCTGAAGTGCATGTCACCGCCCGCACTATAGGCGAGCCGGGAGGTTGGCGTGTCACGGGCCCCGGCACCCCGGGCAGGATGCCTCCTCGCACCTGCCGGGTACCGGGTCTTCCGGCACGCACGGACCGCGCCTCGCGCGGGACCCTCCCCTTGCGGAGTCCGATCGGACCTGCCGGGGCACACGGGCCGCGGAGACGGCAGAGCGCCCCGCTGCACGCCCCGCGGGCTTGGTTTCGCCGCCCGGCGCCCCCACACTCGTCGAATCGGGCGCCCGGCGGTCCATCGCCGTCCGCGCCTGGGTCCCCTTGCGCACGCCGGAGCCCCGATGCCCACCGAATCACTCGTGACCTCCCCCGGCCGTCGGGTCGACCTTCCATCGGCCGCGCGTGTTGCCGCGCAGCCCGTCACGCACCCGCGGGGAGTCGAGCGCCTGGTCACCGGTCGCGCCACCTCCGACGGTGCCGGCGTGAAGCTCACCCGTGTGCTCACGCAGGATCTCCAGCAGCGACTCGATCCGTTCCTCATGCTCGATGCCTTCGGCAGCGACAACCCGGACGAGTACATCGCGGGCTTTCCGGATCACCCGCATCGTGGCTTCGAGACGGTGACCTACATGATCGCCGGGCGCATGCGCCACCGCGACAGCGCGGGCAACGAGGGCCTGCTGGAGAACGGGGGCGTGCAGTGGATGACCGCGGGCCGCGGCGTGATCCACTCCGAGATCCCGGAGCAGGAGCACGGGCGGATGGAAGGCTTCCAGCTCTGGCTGAACCTGCCTGCCCGCGACAAGATGTCGCCGCCGTGGTACCGCGACTTCACCGCTGCGCAATTACCACGCCTCGTCACCCCGGCAGGCGTGCAGGTGACGGTGATCGCCGGCGAGGGCCAGGGCGTGCACGGCGCGGTCCGGCGCGATGCCACGGCACCGCTCTACCTCGACCTGTGCCTGCCTGCGGCAGCGCGCTTCGAGCAGGTCCTGCCAGCGGACCACAACGCGTTCGTGTACGTGTACCGCGGCCAGCTGTCGATCGACGGGCAGGCCGTACCCGCGCAGCGCATGGCGATCCTCGGCAACGACTCGCAGTCCGATGGCGTGCGCCTCGACGCAGGCGATACCGAGGCTCGCGCCCTGCTCATTGCCGGGCGCCCGCTGCGCGAGCCGATCGTGCAGTACGGACCCTTCGTGATGAACACCGAGGCACAGATCCGAGCCGCGATCGAGGACTACCGCGCCGGGAGACTTGCCTGAGCCGACGGTTCGGGTACGGCTGCACTCGCGCTCGCGAGGAACCGGGCGAAGCGCGCGATCCTCTCATCGTCGATCCCGTCGGTACGACAGACGAGGTGGAGGGGTTTTTCGAGCCGATACCCGTCGAACTCGAGCCACGCGAGCTCGCCGCGCGCGAGTTCGCCCTGCACTGCCGCGCGCATCACGATCGACACGCCCAGGCCGGCCATCACCGCGCGCTTGACCCCCTCGGTGCTGCCGAACGCGTGCTGCACGCGGAGGCGGTCGGCCGCAGCGCCGAACACCTCGCGCAGCAGCGTGGCAGTCCCCGAGCCATGCTCGCCGCCGATCATCGGCTCGTCGGCAAGCCTTTCGATCGACACGCTCGCAACCCGGGCGAGCGGGTGTCGCGGAGGAACGATGATCCCCAGCGGTTCGCGGCGCCACGCGAGGGCATGGAACGCCGGATCCACTGGAGCCCATTCAGTCAGGGCAAGATCGATCAGGCGCCTCCCCAGCCGGTGCAACACCTCCGGATTCGGATGGGTCGACACCCCTACCACCACATCCCGCCCCTCGGCCGATGCGGCAAATCGTCCGAGCAGGCTGGGCAGGAGACTGGTGGCGATGTTGCCCGACGCACCGATCGCCAGCCGCGGCGAATGCACGGCTTCCCGCGCTCGCTGCGCCAGCGCGAGCAGTTCCCGCGCATAGGGCAGGAGCCGCCGACCCGCCTCGCTGGGCAGGCTCGCGCGCCTGCCCCGCTCGATCAGGCGCGCACCCACGGCCACCTCCAGGCGCGACAGGTGCTGGCTCACGCCTGACTGCGAAAGTCCACGCTGCGCCGCGGCCGCGCCGAAGCTGCCGGCCTCGGCAACCGCGACGAATGAGGCGAGACACTCCAGATCGATCACGCGCGGCGCGGCGCAGGCTGGTTGATCGCGCCATGGGGGCGCCCGCCTGCCAGCGCCTCGAGCAGGTTCTCCGCCGCGTCCCGCTCGATCGCCTGCCGCACTTCGCGCACGGCCGACCCGATGTGGGTCGTGAACAGCGTGCGATCAGGTAGCGCCAGCAGCCGGGGCTCGATGCCGACCGGCCGGTCGGTTCGCGCCCAGTCCTCGCACTCGTAGACATCGGCGGCGTAGCCGGCCAGATGTCCCCGGCTGAGCGCGCGCGCGATCGCGGCCTCGGACACGACGGATCCGCGCGCCGGATTGACCAGCAGCGCACCCGGACGCAGGCGCGAAAGCCAGGCATCGTCGACCATGTGCAGTGTCGCCTGACCGAGCGGCACGGCGAGGATCACCAGATGGGCGCGCGACAGCGCCTCGTCCGCGTCCGCGAAGCACGCGTTCGCCGGCGCAGGGTCCTGCGCCCATGCATCGACCAGCAGGACCTCGCAGGAGAACCCGGACAGCTTGCGCGCGATCGCCCGCCCCACTCGGCCGGCGCCCACGATCGCCACGGTGCTTCCGTCGAGCGACTGTCCGTAGAACGTCGGACGCCAGCCGGCGAAGCGACCCGCCCGCACGAGGCGATCGGAGCTTCCGATATGTCGCCCCAGCCCGATCGCCAGGCCGATCGCCAGTTCCGCCGTAGGCTCGGTGAGGAGGTCGGGCACGATGCTCACCCACACGCCCTGGCGAGTGCAGGCCTCGATGTCGAAGTTGTCGTACCCCTTGAGCGCGCACGCCACCACCTGCAGGCGCGGGCAGCGCGCAAGGAACGCCTCGTCGATGCAGTCGGGCATGAACGCGACGATTCCGTTGGCGTCGGCCGTGATCGCGAGCAGTTCCTCGCGCGAGAGTGGCTCCTCGGTGTCGTTCGAACGAACCTCGCAACGACTCGAGAGCAGCGCCAGGGTCTCGGGAAAGGCGCGGTTGGTGACCACGGCGACAGGGCGTGACATGGGTGAATCCTCGGGGAGTGGAGCGAGCGCCCGTGCGCGCGTCGTCTGCATGCGACGAGGCGATCGCCACACGTCCGGAGCACGCGAAGCGCCGTCGGGTCTGCGCGACCGGCCCCGGAGCGAGGGCTTGGCGCGCCGAGGACCTGCGAGCGATCGAACGCCGGGCGAATGATTATGGTTCGTGATGTGTTGCACTTTCGTTTCGCGTTTCGTCATCAATGCGTAACGCGCTGCGTCTAGCGTACGGGGTCCCGGCCCCCGCGAGACACGCATGGCTCCTTCGTCCGACACCCCTCGAACGCCGCGCCCGTTGTTGCAGGCTCGAGGACTGGCGGTGACCTATCCCAACGGCCATCGGGCGCTGCACGCCACCGACCTCGCGGTGCTGCCCGGCGAGTTCCTGGTGCTGCTCGGGCCTTCGGGTGCCGGCAAGTCGACGCTGATGCGGGCGCTCAACGCGCTGGTGCCCCCGACCGAGGGGTCGGTGTGGTTCGAGGGCATCGGCGAGGCGCGCAAACGCGGCGCGCTGCGCCAGCTGCGCACGCGCGCCGCGATGGTGTTCCAGCAGCACCAGCTGATCGGGCGGCTGACCGCGCTCGACAACGTGCTCACTGGACGGCTCGGGCTGCATTCGGGTCTGCGCACACTGCTGCCCCTGCCGCGCGCCGACCGCCTGATCGCGCTGCAGGCGCTGGAGAACGTCGGGCTGATCGACCACGCGCTGCACCGATGCGACCAGCTCTCCGGTGGCCAGCAGCAGCGCGTGGGCATCGCGCGCGCGCTGGCGCAGCAACCCCGGGTGATGCTCGCCGACGAACCGGTGGCCAGCCTCGATCCGGCGACCGCGCAACGCGTGCTCGCGCTGATCCACGAGGTGTGCCGGTCCGCAGGGATCGCCGCCGTCGTGAGCCTGCACCAGGTCGAGCTCGCACGTCGCTATGCCGACCGCATCGTCGCGCTGGCGGCGGGACGGGTCGTCTTCGACGACGTGCCGGCCGCACTGGACTCGACCGCGCTTGCACGCATCTACGGGCAGGGCGCGCTCATCGAGGCCGCCGAGCCTGCGGCCCACCGTCCATCCGGCGCCGAGCCGGCGCTCGCCGTCCAGGCCGCCTGACCTTTCGACCACCCTGTCTGCCACCCACGCCCCGCGAGGACCCTCATGGACCGCCGTACCTTCCTGCCGACGCTCGCCCTGCCGCTGATGTCACCGCTCGCCGCTCACGCGCAGGCTCGGGACCCGTCCCGCCTGCGCGTGGCGCTGCTGCCCGACGAGAACGCCTCCACGCTGATCCAGAATGCGCAGCCGCTGAAGACCTACCTCGAAAAAACGCTGAAGAAGGACATCGAACTGGTGGTCACCACCGACTACTCGTCGATGATCGAGGCGATGCGCTTCGGGCGTATCGAGATCGCCTACTTCGGGCCGTTCTCCTATGTGCTCGCGAAGTCGCGCGCGCCGGAGATCGAGGCCTTCGCCGTCGGCGTCGAACGCGGATCCGCCAGCTACCAGTCGATCCTGATCGCCAGCGCGGGCGGCCCGGTGAAGTCGCTCGCCGACGTTCGCGGCCGGCCGTTCGGCTTCGGCGACCAGGCGTCGACATCCAGCCACCTCGCGCCGCGCGCGCACCTGCTGCGCAAGGCAAGCCTCGAGGGCGACAAGGACTACAAGGTGGTGCACCTGGGCACACATGACGCGGTCGCTCGCGCGGTGCAGGCCGGACAGATCCCGGCTGGAGCGCTGTCGGAGCCGATCTTCCGCACGCTGATCGAGCGCAAGGTGATCGATCCGGCCAAGGTCGTTCGCCTGGACGTGACGGCCGACATTCCCAACTACCCGATCGTCATGCAGGGCAACCTCGCGCCGCAGCTCAAGCAGTCGATTCGCGATGCATTCCTCAACATGCGCGACAAGGACGTGCTGAAGGCGTTCCGGGTCGAAGGGTTCGCGGCGGCCTCCGACAAGTCGTACGACATCCTGCGCGAGACCGCGCAGATCCTGAAGATGGATCTGGCGAAGGTGAAGTGATGTCGATGGCCGCCGCTCCCCGCCACGAGGCCATCCTCGCCGAGGCGCGGCGGACCGGCCTCGGCCACCTGCGGCTGGTGGCGGCCACCATGGCCGTCTGTATCGCGGCGCTGGCCATCACCGGGTTCTTCGATGCGCAGCGCTTCATCGACGGCGGCCCCGCGGTCGCCCAGCTCGCCTCCGAGATGGTGCCACCGGATTTCAGCCGCTGGCGGTCCTGGTTGCGCCCTCTGCTCGACACGCTCGCGATGTCGATCGCCGGCACCGCGCTGGCGGTGCTGCTCTCGCTTCCCCTTGCGCTGCTGGCCGCGCCCAACACTTCACCCGGCCCCATCGTCTACCGTCTCTCGCGCACCGTGCTCGCCGCGCTGCGCTCGGTGCCGGAAATCATCTTCGGCATCCTGCTGGTGGCCGCGGTCGGCTTCGGCGCCTTGCCCGGTGTGCTTGCGCTCGCGCTGCACTCCACCGGCATGGTCGCAAAGTTCTATGCCGAGGCGATCGAGCATGTGGACCCGAAGCCGCTGGAGGCAGCGACTGCCGCGGGAGCGAGCCGCTTCCAGGTGATCACCCACGCGGTGCTGCCGCAGGTGCTGCCGCAACTGGCCGACATCACGCTCTACCGCTGGGAATACCACTTCCGCGCCTCGGCCGTGCTGGGCATCGTCGGGGCCGGTGGCATCGGCTTCGAACTGATGGCCGCGCTGCGGCTGATCAGCTACGACCAGGTGTCGGCGATCCTGCTCACCATCCTCGCCTGCGTGGTGGTGGTCGACTCGCTGGGGGCATGGCTGCGACGCAAGCTCAAGTAGCGACGAGGGTCGGCGGGTCGAGGCCTGCCCCCCCCGGCCGTGAGCACCGCGCCCGCCTCCGTCGCCCCGGACGACCGCGTCGCATCACCCGCCGCAGCCTGCGCAGGGCACGGCGCAGTCCTCGCCCGCGCGTGACCGGGGCTTCGCCCTCGGGAGGCGTGCCGCGCGCTCGGCCTGCGCGCCCGTCAGCCCGTCCTTGGGCCGGGCTGATGGCACCGGCGCGTCGGTGATCCG
Organism: Burkholderiales bacterium; assembly: GCA_044370615.1. Taxonomy (GTDB): domain Bacteria; phylum Pseudomonadota; class Gammaproteobacteria; order Burkholderiales; family CAIKXV01; genus CAIKXV01. Next base: position 4,047 of record JBIPNU010000013.1, on the reverse strand, counting down.
CCGCAGCCGGCCCGGGTGCCCGGCACCGGCACGCGCAGTGCCCCCGGGCTCGGCGGGCCACTCGCGCGCGGTGTTCCCCTGGCAGCCGGCGCGGCCGGCAGCGGGACTGCGGTCCCGTATACTGGGATTCGTGGCATGCGAATTGCTCTGGCTTTCGGCTTCGATCGACCCCGCGCAGGAGACGTCATGGTGACTGGTTGCCCCCTCGAAGCCCCGAGTTCCCGCCGACGGACGATCACGCCGCTCACGGTCGCCCTGATGCTGGCGGCGATATTCGGCCCGGACGTGGCGACCGCGCAGGGCTGGCCCGACCGTCCGGTGCGCATCCTCCTGCCGGTCGGGCCCGGGGGCGTGAGCGACATCAACGCGCGCGTGCTGGCCCAGCGCTGGAGCGGCACGCTCGGCCAGTCGGTCCTGATCGACAACCGGCCCGGTGCCGGCGGAGTGGTCGCCACCGAGATGGCGAAGAACGCGCTGCCCGATGGTCACACGTTGCTGTGGCTGAACTCAGGGCATGCCGTCGCCACCGCAGTGATGAAGTCGCTGCCGTACGACGCAGTGGCCGATTTCGCGCCGGTATCCACGATCGGCTTCTTCGCGCAGGCGGTGCTGGTCGGCGCGGACTCCCCGGTGAAGTCGGTCCAGGCGCTCGTCTCCGCGGGTCGGGCGAATCCGCGCAAGGTCATCCTCGGCGTGACGAATGTCGGCAGCACGCAGCACCTGACCGCGGAACTGTTCAAGGCGATGGGTCAGTTCACGGCAGAGGTGGTGCCCTACAAGACCTCCGGTCCACTGCTCGGCGCCGCCCGCACCGGCGAGGCCTCGGCAGTGGTCGACTTCATCGCGCCGGCGCTGCCGCTGGTGCAGGCAGGCACGTTGCGCGCGCTGGCGGTGACCTCGCGCGAGCGCTTCCCCGGGCTGCCCGGGGTGCCGACGGTCGCCGAGGCCGGCCTGCCCGGGTTCGAGGCCACCGCGTGGAACGGACTTGCCGGCCCGGCGAAGACGCCGCGCGCAATCATCGACCGACTGCACCGCGAGGTGCACGCCTCGATCGCGCTCCCCGAAGTCATCGAGCGGCTGCGGGAGATCGGCATCGAACTGCGCGGCTCCACGCCCGAGGGCATGCGCCAGCTGATGGCCGCCGAGATCGCGAAGTGGCGTCGCGTGGTCGAGCAGGCGAAGATCGAGCGGCAATAGGCCTCTTCCCGCCGCGCGAACCCGGCCTGCCCTCGCCGCGGACGGCCGCACCTCGAGGTCAGCGGCGGGTCGCCAGCGGGAGCGCTACACTCGGTCTCGCCCGGGCATCCCGCCCCGGCGCACCCACGCACGGATCTCCACGACATGCCTCTGCCCACCCCCCGGCGCCGCTCGTTCGGCGCCGCGCTCGCCGACTTTTCCGCCGGGCGCGACACGCCCGAAGCCTTCCTCGAGCGCTGCCTCGCCGACATGGCGACCTTCGAACCCGAGGTCGGCGCCTTCGTCCATGTCGAGATCGAGGCGGCGCGCGACAGCGCCCGCGCATCGACGCAACGCTGGAAGGCTGGCGCCCCGCTGTCGCGGATCGACGGCCTGCCGGTCGGACTCAAGGACCTGATCGAGACCGCGGACATGCCGACCCAGTGCGGCTCGCCGGTGTTCGAGGGCTACCGCTCCGGGCGCGATGCCGCCAGCACCCTCGCGCTGCGGCAGGCGGGCGCGATCATCCTCGGCAAGACGGTGACCACCGAGTTCGCCGCCATGGTGCCGCGCGGTACCCGCAACCCCTGGGATCCCCGCCGCACGCCGGGCGGATCGAGCAGCGGATCGGCCGCTGCGGTGGGCTGCGGCATGCTCCCGGTCGCGATCGGCACGCAGGTCATCGGGTCGCTTCTGCGCCCCGCAAGCTACTGCGGCGCGGTGGGCTTCAAGCCGACGTTCGGCGCCATCAACCGGGGCGGCTCGCATGACGGGCTGAGCCAGTCGGCGCATGGTCCGATCGCCGCCACCCTCGCCGATGCGTGGATCGTGGCCCGGGAGATCGCCGATCGCGCCGGTGGCGATCCCGGGCATCCCGGGCTGTTCGGTCCGCCCGACATGCCGGCATCGCGTCCCCCCGCGCGGATCGGCGTGCTCGAGACCGCAGGCTGGAAGGTGGCGGAGGCCGACGCGAAGGCGGCGTTCGACGCGGCCATCGCGCGCATCGAGAGCGCCGGCGTACAGGTGGTTCGCCGGACACGGCATGCCGGCCTCGCTCGGCTCGAGGCCCTGATGGATCGGGCAGCCCCGGTCTCCCAGCAGATCGTCGCCTGCGAATCGGTGTGGCCGCTCAACGCCTACCGTGCGCGCGATCCGCGCCTGCTCAGCGATTTCCTCAGCCGGCGCCTGGCCGAGGCGGAAAAGCTCACGCCCGCCGACTACCGCGCGCTGCTCTCCGAGCGCGAGGCCGCCCGGGCGACGCACGCGATGGTCGCGGGCGACTGCGACGCGCTGATCACGCTGAGCGCCACCGGCCCGGCTCCGATGGGGATCGAGGCGACCGGCGACACGGTATTCAACATCCCCGCCTCCTATCTCGGTGCGCCAGCGGTGAGCCTGCCGGTGTTCAGCGTGCAGGGGCTGCCGCTGGGCCTGCAGGTAATCGACGCGCCGCACCGCGATGCCGAACTCTTCGCCACCTGCGCGTGGCTGGAATCGGTGCTGGCCGCGAACTGAGGCCGGGTCGCACCACTGCCCGGTCGACAGCTTCCCCCGCGATGAATCGCCCTGCCGTGGACACGCCCGCGCTGGCCGTCGACAGCCGGCGGCTGTGGGATTCGCTGATGGCGCTGGCGCGGATCGGCAGCACGTCGAAGGGAGGGGTCTGTCGGCTCGCGCTCACCGACCTCGATCGGCAGGCACGCGACCGGGTGGTCGAGTGGGCGCGCGAGGCCGGTTGCGACATCCGGGTGGATGCGATCGGCAACCTCTTCGCGCGTCGCCCGGGCACCGATCCCGGCCGCGCCGCGGTGGCCACCGGCAGCCACATCGACACCCAGCCCACTGGCGGCAAGTTCGACGGCAACTACGGCGTGCTCGCCGGGCTGGAGGTGGTGCGCACACTCGACGATCACCGGATCGCCACCGCCGCGCCGATCGAGGTGTGCATCTGGACCAACGAGGAGGGTTCGCGCTTCGTGCCGGTGATGATGGGCTCGGGCGTGTATGCCGGGGCCTTCACGCTCGAGCACGCGCTCGCCGCGCGCGATCGCAAGGGCGTGTCTGTGGGCGAGGCGCTGCGCGCGATCGGCTACGCGGGCGATTCGCCGGCCGCGGTGGCCGCTGGCGCGCCGGTGTTCGGCGCCTACTTCGAAGCGCATATCGAGCAGGGTCCGGTGCTCGAGGACAGCGGCAACGTGATCGGCGTGCTCACCGGTGCGCTGGGCCAACGCTGGTATGACGTCACCGTGCGCGGCATGGAGGCGCATGCCGGGCCCACGCCGATGTCGCTGCGCCGCGACGCCCTGCTGCCCGCGACCCGCCTGATCCAGCAGGTCAATGCGATCGCGATGGCGCACCAGCCGCACGGACGCGGCACAGTCGGCTGGGTCGAGGTGTTCCCCGATTCCCGCAACACGATCCCCGGGCGGGTGCGGTTCAGCGTCGATTTCCGCTGCGACACCGAGGCTGCGCTCGATGCGATGGACGCCGCGCTGCGCGAGGCGGCCGTCGGCATCGCCGGGGAGGGCAAGGTCGGCATCGAGATCGAGCAGGTGGTGCGCTTCGCGCCGCAACCTTTCGCCCCACCCCTGGTGGACGCGGTGCGCGACGCGGCCCGGCGGCTGGGGTTGTCCCATCAGGACATCGTCAGCGGCGCGGGCCACGACGCGGTGCATGTGGCCCGCGTAGCGCCCGCGGCGATGATCTTCGTGCCCTGCAAGGACGGCATCTCGCACAACGAGATCGAGGACGCGCACCCCGACCATCTGGCGGCCGGCGCGAACGTGCTGCTGCACGCGATGCTCGCCTGCGCGCGCTGATCGCCCGCTGCGCGGCTGCTCACCGGCAACCCGGCTGCGCCGGACCGGGCCG
>JBIPNU010000372.1:0-3582 GCA_044370615.1 Burkholderiales bacterium | reverse complement strand
AGCCTCCCAGATCTCCTGCAGCGAGCGATGGCCATCCATCAATCCGACGATCGCATTGGCAGCCGGCGTGAATCGGTGGAACTTGCCCGTGGAGTGATTCTGCATCACGTACCACACCGTACCGCGATACACGTGCCGATGGACCTGGGTATGACTGCGAAGCCGCGGCCTGAGCGCGGCCACCCGATACCACGATTCGCTGAACATCGAAGTCGCCGTCATCGCTGGACGCCCGTCACATCCACGACCAGACCAGCAGCCGCAACCAGTCGATGAACCGATGCGTGATGACCCAGATCAGGCGGCGCTCCCCTGCCTCGATCTTGGCGACGCCCTCCATGCCCGGCCGCAGCCGCTCCGAGGGCCGTTCGAGGATAGCCTCGACCCGGAAGTAGCTGCGCCCCTCCTTCGAGAGGACGACTGGCGTCACGGTACTGATGGACAGGTCGTACTGCTCGCCGGGCAGCGAACTCAGGAGCAACCTTCCCCTCTGACCGACGCGGATGTTGGCGATCGCCGTCTCGGCCACCTCCAGCACCACCCGATAGCCATCGAGCGGAGACACTTCGAACAGCACCTGCCCGCGCTTGACCGCAGCACCCAGCGACTGGTGAAGGTCGCCGCTGACCACCAGTCCCTCGAACGGAGACGCGATCTGCGTCCGCTGCAACTGCTCGGCCAGCAGATTGACCTGCGCCTCCGCCTGCTGAACCTGCGCGAGAACGATACTCGCCTGCGCACGGTCGTACTTCGCAACCGCCTCCTGGTACTGCCGCGAGAACTGCGATCTCTGGCTCTGCCACTTCAGCAGTTCGAGCTGCAGGTCGCGCTGGTCGAGCGAAGCGAGGATCGTGCCCGCCTTGACGACATCGCCGGCGCGATGGCGCGCGCTCGCGACGTATCCGTCGATCGGCGCGATGAGGACTCGCCGTACCGACCCTTCGAGCGAGGCTTTCGCTCCGATCCGGTAATCCCAGGTGGCGACACTGAAGAACAGCACCAGGCCCAGGGACGCCAGCGCCGCCAGCTTGCGCCCGTAGTGTCGGGGCCCGATCAGCTTGACCGCGTGATCGCGCACGGCATCTGCCAGGCGCTTGGGCAGATGCCGATCGTTGAGCCGTTTGGCCTCGAGGATCCGGCTGGTCAGCGCCACGGTTGCCTGGCACAACTCGATCGTCGCCGGATCGAATGGACGATCGGAGGGTCGCTCGAGCGTGAAGGCCCCGGTCTGGCGCTCTCCCGTCTGGAAGGGAATCGTGAGCACGCAGCCGCTGCCGAAGAGCCTCGCGAGCGCATCGTGGTCCCGGGTCACCAGTGGCGACGCCTTGCCTGCCGGGATGGTGATGACCGAGCGCTGGTCCACCGCCTCGTCCATCGCCGCACCGATCGCCCGGGTCAGGTTCATTCTCTGGCCGAACTCGGCGCTGTGCGAGACCGCTACCACCTCGACATGGTCGCGCTTCTGGAACCCGATGCTCACCCGGTCGCAGTCGAGCCGCACGGCCAGATCGGTTGCCAGCGCACGGGCGGCAGCCGGAAACTCATGCTCGGAGAGCGACGTCGCCAGCAGGTCAAGCGTGCTGATCAGTCGCTCGCGCAGGGCGCTGTCCTGCGCCGCGGTTGTCGCCCGCAGGTCTGCCTCGAGTGCCCGCAATGACCAGGCGAGACGTTCGAGAAGCGTCTGCAGCGCGGGCTCCGCCCTTGGGTCAAGTTCGACCGCCGCCAACCCGTGGAGTTGCCCATCGATCATCAGCGGGCTGCTGATCCCGGCAGTCCCCGAGCGGGATAGGACAAGTCCACGGCGAGCGTCCAGTGTGCGCTTCGCAAGTTCGGCAAGCAGGTCAGTCGGCCCTTGCCCTTCCGGCCAGAATGCAGCGGGCGAATACGGTCCCGCGTCGGGAGAGCCCAGCAACAGCACGGCTCGCCGGGCGCCCTGAATACCGCCGACCATCGATTCCAGCCACGCGCGGCAGGCCCCGTCGGGCACCTGATCCGCGGATGAGATCCCCTCGCCAGACCCCGTGGCTGGCACCGCCCGTTCGGCTACCGACTGGCCGCTGACCGGATCAGCCATCAACCCTCGGTCTTCAATTCGCCGAACCGCGTCTCGTACTCGCGAAGTACGCGCTGCAGGAGGACACCGAGTCGCTTGGCTGCGTACGGGTTGAGCACGATACGATCGGTCAGTAGAACCTTGACTTCCTTCTGTCCGGTGTGCCACGCCTGATTGGCGCCGAACAGCAGCGTGATTTCCTCCCGGGAGCCGAGGACATTGCAGACATTCGAGTAGGACGTCGCCATCCTTGAATCGTCCCAGATGACGCGCTGGGCGTCCGCAGCCTGTCGCTCGGGGTCCGGGGTGCTCTCGTCAGGGTTTGCCGAAGCGGGTTCGCTCATCAGTGCGTCCTAGAGTTGTCGGATGCAGGCCCGAAACGGCTGGCCAGCGCTTGGGAGGTAACCTCGCGCGAAGTATCGCCTCAACCTCGACTCGCGCACAAGGCGTGGACCCGCGCCGGCAGGCGCTGCCTGAGCCTCGCTCAGGCCGTCTTGCGCGTGCAGCCCCAGTCGATGCGCGGCGGATGGCCGGACGAGTGCGCGTCCGCGCTATCGACGGCCATGGGCTGCTCACTGGCTGCATCCATCCAGTGGCCGAGGTTCGAGTCGAACCGAACTGCACCCGGATCCCCGACGGCCTGCGCCGAGCGCAGACGACGCGATCGGTCGAGCGGGGTGCTCCCGCTCGCAACACTCCGCTTTCGCTCGTGACTCGCGGCCATGACCTGTGCGCCCACCAGTGCGGCCGCTGCGAATTCAGCCTCCGACGGGACAGGCGACGACAAGGCAGACCGCGGCGTCCAGTCGATCCGCGTATCGCCGGAGTACGCCACCTCGCTGGCGAGGCCAGGCAACGCCCAGGGCGCGTGCGGTGCCATTCCCGTCTGAGCGTTGGCGGGAGGCTCCATCTCGCCGGGCTCCATCATTTCGATCCCGAACCCTTCCGCCGGTACTTCTTTCAGCCCGGGTTCCGGTAGGGTCGGCCGTCCAGTCGCCTCGGCGGGTGGGGTATTGGTCACTGCAAAGCGGGGGGCATCCGAGAACTGGAAGCCCAGGATCGTGGGCAGGAACGTCGGCGCGGAACTCCCGATTCGATAAAGGGCACGGGCCTGGTTCGCCGCCTCGCCGATCAGGATCTCTGCCGGGCGCGAGATGCCCGGGAGATCGATCCTGACGTTTTCCTCCCTGGCGATGAATTCCTCCTCGTTCGAATCCGCCGGTAGATCGGCGCTCGCACCGTGGAAGCGGATCACCTGCTCAACGCGCCCGTCCGGCTTGAAGTAGACCGACAGATAGTCTCCGGCAAGCAGGTCGAAATCGAGATTGCCGTAGAGCAGATCGTCCTTCGGTCCGCCGATGACGACGTTGTAGCCTCGCCCGCCGTCGACCACGTCCTCGGATCCGATCCGCATGTCGATCGACTCGACCTGGGCCGGACGGCCACCCGTCGGGAAGTAGAACACCCGGCCGCTGTCACCGATGACCATGTCGTCGCCGTCACCGCCCTGCAGTTGATCGCTCCCGAAC
>JBIPNU010000371.1:0-3593 GCA_044370615.1 Burkholderiales bacterium | reverse complement strand
GGGCCCGGGACCGGGCGCGGCGCGGGGCGGCGACCCGGCGGTCGCCCGTCCGCCCCGCTGGAGGCCGAAGCCACCATCAGCCTGGACGAGGCGTTCCGCGGGACCGAGCGTACCTTCCAGATCAGCGCGGCCAACGGCGCGCAGTACCCGGTGACCGTGCGCATCCCGGCGGGTGCCACCGACGGCAGCCGACTGCGGGTGCCCTCGCGCGGCGTGGCGGGCGACATCGCGCTCACGATCCGCATCGCGGCCCACCCGCTCTACCGCTGCGATGGACGCAACCTGCTGGTCGACCTCCCGATCAGTCCGCACGAGGCGGTGCTGGGCGCGAGCGTCGAAGTGCCCACGCCTGCCGGCGCGGTCCGTCTCAAGGTGCGGCCGGGCACCAGCAGCGGTCAGCGGTTGCGGCTGGCCGGGCGCGGGTTGCCGAATCCGAAGGGCGACCCCGGCGATCTCTACGCGGTGGTGCAGATTCGCGTGCCCGCCGAGCCCACGCCGGAGGAAGTCGAGGCCTACCAGGCGCTCGCCCGGGTGTCGAGCTTCGACCCGCGAGCGCCGCGCTGAGCCGCGCCCGCCCGCTGCGCTGACCCGGGCTCGCGCGCGCTGCCGCCGGTCGGGCTGCGCGGCGCGGCCCGCATAATGCCGACTTCGTGGCCGCACCGGGGGACGCATGACCGATTACATCGACGAGATCGCCGACTTCGCCCACCGCGCGCGCCTGGACGACCTGCCGGCGCCTGCGCTCGCGCACTTGCGCCGCATCGTCGCCGACACGCTGGTGGCGATGGCCGCCGGCATGCAGCAGCCGGAGATGCGCGCGCTGGTCGAGCGCCAGCTCGCCGAGGGCGCGGGCGGACAGGCCTGCGTGGTCGGCGCGGGCCGCCGCGGCGCCCCGATGGACGCCGCGGCGCTCAACGCCACCGCCGGTTGCTGGCTCGAGCTCGACGAAGGCAACCTGCGCACCAACGGCCATCCGGGGATCCAGGTACTCCCCGCGGCGCTGGCCGTCGCGCAGCAGGGACGGGCGAGCGGTCGCGCCTTCCTCGAGGCCCTCGCGGTCGGCTACGAGGTCTCGGGGCGGCTCGGGGGCGCCTGCGACATGCGCATGATCGTGCATCCGCACGGAACCTACGGCGTGGTCGGCGCGGCGCTCGCGGTCGCGCGCCTGCGCGGCCTGCCGCGCGAGCGGCTGCGCGAACTGGTCAACCTGGCCGGCTCCTCGCCGCTCGCCGGCAACCGCATGACCATGAAGGACGGGGCCACGCTGCGCAACTGGTATGCCGCGCACAGCGCGCAGATGGGACAGATGGCGGTGCGCCTGGTCGAGGCCGGCTTCACCGCGCCGCACGACGGCATCCGCCCCACCTGCAACGACATCCTCTACGACAATTTCCGCCCCGACGCGGTCGTCGCGGGACTCGGTCGCGAGTGGGTGCTGGCCGAGGGCTACCTCAAGCTCTATCCCTGCGCGCGCCCGATCCACGCGGCGATCGACGCGCTGCGCGATGCGCTGTCCCGCGCGCCGCAGCCCCCGGGTGTCGAGGACGTCGCGGCAATCGATCTGCGCGGGTTCCGCTTCGTCGTCTATCTGGACCGCACCGATATCCGCAACGCGTTCGCCACCCGCTTCTCCACGCCGTTTGCGCTCGCCAGCGTGATCCGCCACGGCAGCCACGGACTGGAGTGCTTCTCCGAGGCGGCCGCCGCCGACCCCGGCATCCTCGCGCTTGCGCGCCGGGTGCGGATGACCGAGATCCCGGCGTACACGGCCGCGTTCCCGCAGCGCCAGCGCTGCGAGCTGACGATCACGCTGCGCGACGGCACGCGGCTCGACGGGCGGTGCGAGACGATGCGCGGCGAGCCGGCCAATCCCGCCGACGAGACCGAGTTCGCGGCGAAGTTCATGGCGATCGGCATCCCGATCTGGGGCGAGGCACGTGCGCAGGCCATCCACGCCGAGGCGATGGCGGTGGAGCGTGTCGCCGACATGGGCGCCTTCGCCGGCGGCGAGCTGTAGGCGGACGCCGGCTGCCTCCGCGGGCGATCGCCGGACGCCCCCGGCGGGCACCCGCCGGCCCGGCCCTCGCGCCGGTCCCTGGTCTCCCGGGCGTGGACCCGCCCGGAGCGCCGGCGCGCCCGGTCGTGCCGTCGGGCGCGTACGCCGGCATCGCGGGGCCCTCCGGTCGAGGGGCAGGGCGGTCGCCCGGCGTGCTGGGCATCCCGCGCGCGGGTCGGGCCGACCCCGTGCCCGCCTATACTGCGCGCCCCGCCCTTCCGCGCGACCGAGCGAGCCGCCCCGCCATGACCACGCTGCCCGACCCGCGCCGCTATGCCGCGCGCGGCGCGCCCGACCGGCTGCTCGAACTCGTGCGCGCCTCGCTCGCCACCGGAGACCCGATCGCCCGCGCCGTGCACGACGACGCCGTGGTGGGCGAGCTGCGGGCGGGCTGGCAGCGCGGCGACGACCGGGCGCTCGAGATCGCGCTCGCCGCGGCCACCGGACCTGCCGAGTACGCCCACCTCCTCGCGCGCGCGCGCGATGCCACCGAGCCGGCGCTCTCGCCCGGCGAGGTCGCGCCGCGTCTGTTCGCGCTGCCGCTGGTGATCGTGGCCGGGGGGGCGTCCGGCACGTGCCTGTCGGGCGCGCTTCCCGATGTGGCCGGCGTCGAGTCCCTGCTCGCCGAGCATGCGGCGCTTGGCGATGTGCAGCGGTTCTCGATCGGCAACGCGCTGTGCGCGGTCGCCGACCTGGAGTCGATGGCGCCTGGCGCCCTCGAGCGCGCCCAGTCCGGCGCGCAGGCGCCCGCCGCGCTGGCCGCGCTGGCCTGCGGCTTCCAGCCCGCGCCGATCGACCTGGAGGGCGGCGAGGAGTCGATCCACCTGCGTTTCCTGGTCGGCGCGGCGTGGCTGAGCAGCGAAGCGCGGCGATGGGTACGTCCCGGGGATCCGGTCGGCCGCTGGGCCGCACCGCTCACCCACCTGCTGGCGAAGCAGCTCGCGCAGCCCGAGGCCACCGTGCTGCCGCTCGCGCGCGCGCCGCTGCCGCTGGCGCATGCGCCCGCGGTGGGCCGCGCCGCGGCGGCCGATGCGCAGTTCCAGTTGTTCGTCGCTGCTGCGCTGCGTCGCGCCCGCGCGACGACCGGCGAGCCGACCGCGATCCTCGCCGCGCACCGGAGCGAGCACGCGACCGGGCCGGCGGGCGAAGTGCGCGTCACCCTGTCCTCGCCGTTCGACGCCGGGCCGTGCGAGGCGTGGACGCGTCCGCTCGAGCCGGGCGACGATCTGCCGGCGCTCTGCGCGGCGATCGACGGATTCCTGCAGGAGTGCCGGGTCTCCGACCGGGTTCTGGTGCCGCAGGTGATGCCCGACCGGCACCCGACGCGCCCTGCCGAGCGGCTGCTGCTTACCGTCGCCGACCTCGAGTCGGACGGACCCGCGGCAGCCCCGCTCGCGCACTGAGCGTCCTTCCACGGCCTTCCTGTGAACTCGCGATGAATCCTCCTGCCCGCAGCCCCGATTCCTGCTCCGCCCTCGCCCCGCGTGCGGCCGCGGGCGGGCGGGGCGCGGGCGGGGGGGGGGGGCGGGGCGGGGGC
>JBIPNU010000370.1:0-3598 GCA_044370615.1 Burkholderiales bacterium | reverse complement strand
CGCGCGAGGCTGCGAGTGCGTGGTCCGGCTACCCCGGGGCTCACTGCGCCGGGGCGGCAGCCGGCGGTCAGCTCATGTCGGCGATGCCCAGCGGATTGCCCGCGGGGAACGCGCGGCCACGGTAGGTGTCGATGTTGCGCGCATGCACCGCGACCACGCCGGGGAAGCCGATCATCTTCCAGCCCGCCTTGTCCCGATTGCCGCCGTAGATCGGATCGGCGAACAGGCCTTCCATCACGTTCTGGTAGGCCATCGCGAAGAACGTGCGCGCGGGCGGGCCGCCGGCGAAGGACACCTTGCCCCCCTGCATCGCCACGAGCAGGCCCTGCCGGTCGGCCGAGGCGAGCTGATCGAAGCGCCGGCCCCAGGCCTTCAGGCAGTGCGCATCGGTGGCCGCGATGCCTTCGCGCCACAGTTGTGCCGGGGTCAGCGGCAGCTGGTAGCCCTGGTTGGCGGTGCCGCTCTTCCACGGCCCCTGACGGTAGAGCCGCGCGCCCTGCCCCCAGCCGCTGGCGAGCGCGCGGTCGATGTAGACGTGGATGCCCAGCGCGGTGCCGCTGGGCGTGAGCGCGTCGGCCGGGATCATGTGGTCGACCAGCGCCTCGACGAAGGCGCCCTCGTCGGGAGTGAGGAAGACATAGCCGCTCGGTGACGTCGGGCCGGCGGCTGTTGCCGCGGGGGCCGGAGCGGGGCGTGTGCCCTGCGCGAGCGCCGTGCCGGCGCCGGCCGCACCGGTCGCGGCCGCGGCGCTGCCAGCCATCGCGCTCTTGAGAAACGTGCGCCGATCGGCGCCCGGCTGCCCGTCCTGTCCCATGGTGTCCTCCCAGTGTCCGGGTGGGGCGCCTTGCGCCGGTGGCGATGGCGTCCTCGTGTGCCGCGGGGCGCTCCACCGGGACCGGTGATGCGCGTCACGGTCCACCGTAGCAAGCGGTCGTGGGTGGCGTAAAGGCGAGGTGCCCGGGCGGGCGTGGCCCGGCGGCCGCCGGCCACCCGCTGCCGGCCCCGCGGCGCTCGCCGGTGGCGACCGGTTGCTGGTGGTCGCCGCCTGTCGCCCGCGGCCGCGCGCGCCGCGGCGGATCGGGTCACCCCTCGGTATGGATCCGGAGCCGACCGCTCGCGCGCTGGCCGGCCTGGTTCGCACAGGCGCAGGCTCTCGCGCATGCCACCCTGCGCATCCACTCGATCACGCCCGCGTGCGCCCGACCCGGGCCGCCGCGCGCCGGCCGCCACGCCCGTCCACGTCGTCGCGCGCGCCCGCGCGGACGTCTGCCTGCCTGGCGCGAGCGCGACGAGGACATGTCGCGGCGCGCATGCCTGCGCGGCGGGCGGGCTCGTCCGGACCGACGACCCGCCGGACCCTGCGCCAGCAACCGGGCGCCCGGTTGCGCCTGCCCGGCCCGGCGTCGCGCGAAGCCGCGCGTGGGGCGTGCAGGTCGCGGGGGTCGCCCTCGCGCTGGTCGCGATGACCCCGGTGCCGCAGGGTCACGCCCGCCTGCCGGCACCTCCGCCCGCCTGGGTGCACTGGCCGCTTGCCGCCGGCGTCTCCCACCCCTATCCGCTCGATCGCTGGATGCCGCTGGGCGAGGCGCCAGCGGCCGGGCCGGGAGGCGCGCGAGTGGCGCAACTGCAGGGAGGGCGCTGGGCCGTCTCCGCGCGCGAGGAGGGTGCAGCCACCGGGCTTGCTGGCGCGCACGGCTCGCGGCTGGTGGCCGGGCTGCCGCAGTCCGAGCGCGCGGTGTTCGCGGTGTATGCGCCCCACGAGGCCACGCTGCGGGTGCGGGTGGTACGGGTCGAGCGCGGGGTCGATGGTCGGGTGCGATCGGCGCTCGCCGACTTCACCCCCGACCACGGCGAACGCTGGGCGGCGGCCCGCCACTACCTCGCGGCCGACGAAGCGGCCGATCCCGCGCGGCCCGGGCGCAACCCGTTCGCGGCCTTCCGCGGCACGCAGCCCGGCGACCCGGTGTTTCGCGATATCGGCTGGACGGCGGCGCAGGTCGTGGTGGGCCATGCGATGCGACTGCACCACTCGGCGATCGGCTACGTGGCGTGGATGGACACGCGCTGGACCCGCAGCCAGACCCAGTCGGGTGGCTGGCTGCGCCGGCGGGTCACGGTCACCACCGAGGCGAGGGTGAGGCCGCTGTGGTACCTCGCGTTCCCGCGCGATGCGCATCCCTGGGGGTTGCAGGCCGCCTTCTGCCTGGAGCTGTCCGGAGGCACCTGCCCGTCCGTCGCGCGCGTGGCGATGAGCGGCATCTCGCTGGTCCCGTGGTCCGGTGGCAGCCTGCCCGAGGCCGAGGACGTCGTGCATGCCTGGAGCGAGAGCCGCTCGGGCTGGACGGTGCTGTCCTTCGCGCTGGTCACCGGCGGGCTGTTCTGGGCCGCCTCGGCGCTGGCAGCCGGTGCCTCGGTGCTGCCGTCGAGCCTCGCCGCGCATGCCTCCGCCGGCCTCACGCCGCTGGCCACCGGTGCCTACGCCGCGGGCGCCTATGCAGCCGGCGCGACGGTGCTGGGCGGCGGCGGCGCGCTCACCGACGCGCAGGCGCAGTGGCTCGGCAGCACCGGCGACGGCGTGCTGAAGCCGGCTGCGCCGATCGAGGGGCACGAGGCGACGGTGCGCGCGCGGGTGCAGGCGCTGGCGATCGACGCCGCGCCCGAGCAGGCCCTCGGCGCGCTGCGCGAGGTGTTGCCGGGCGGGTGCGGGCCGGCGGCCACGACGCAGGCCTGCGCGAGGGCCGGGCTCGGCGCCGGCCTGCAGCCGCGACCCGACGCACCGGTGCTGCACGACACGCCGGAGGCGATCCGGCGCCGCGCCGGAGGATGAGGCAGTCGATCGGCCGATCGGCCGGGCGGCTCGGGCCAGCATCCCGCACGCGGTGCGCGACCGTCGCTCGCGCACCGTCTCGCGCCCGTACCGGGAGCAACGACGCCGCGGCGCGCGACCCGCCGGCCCGGCGACCGGTCGGGCACTGCCTGCGCGCGCCGCGCCCGGCGAGGATCGTTGCCGCCGGAGGCAGAGGTGCCCCGGCTCCACGCTCGCCGCCGCCCCTGCCGAGCGCGTCCGGGCCGCGGGGCCCGCCTGTGCGCCGCAGGGGGTGGCGCGCGGCGCTCAGCGCTGGCGGTGCCGCGCGTTGGCCGCGATGCGCATGCGCAGCGCGTTCAACCGGATGAAGCCCGCGGCATCGGCCTGGTTGTAGGCGCCGCCATCGTCCTCGAAGGTGGAGATCGCCGGATCGAACAGGCTGTCGGACTTCGACACGCGGCCGGTGACGATCACCGTGCCCTTGTAGAGCTTGAGCCGCACCGTGCCGTTGACCGTGGCCTGCGAAGCATCGATCAGCGTCTGCAGCAGCTGGCGCTCGGGGCTGAACCAGTAGCCGTTGTAGATCATCCGCGCGTACCGCGGCATCAGGTCGTCCTTGAGCGCGAGCACCTCGCGGTCGAGCGTGATCGACTCCATCGCCCGGTGCGCCTTGAGCATGATCGTGCCCCCGGGCGTCTCGTAGCAGCCGCGCGACTTCATGCCGACATAGCGGTTCTCGACCAGGTCGAGGCGGCCGATGCCGTGCTTGCCGCCGAGCCGGTTGAGTTCGGT
>JBIPNU010000369.1:0-3605 GCA_044370615.1 Burkholderiales bacterium | reverse complement strand
AACCGGTGCCGCCGCGAAGCCGTTGCGGGTGAAGACGCCGGCCACCCGGGTGCCCGGAGCAAGCCGCACCAGCATCACGTCGAGCCGGCCTGCCTTGCGGATGCCGGCTTCGGCGAAACCCAGTTCGACGCCGGGGACCGGGCGCAGTGCGGCCGGGTCGGGCGGGGCGAGGTTCACAGCCATCGTGCACTCCTGATGTCAGGGCCGGGACGTACTGCGTCCCGGCGGGCTGCCGGTCTCAGCTCAGGCGACCGTGACAGACCTTGTACTTGCGCCCGGATCCGCAGGGGCACGGGTCGTTGCGGCCGACCTTCTGCCCGGCGCGCACGAACGGCTGGGTGCGCGCGGCCTCGTCCTCGCCGGCGGGCGCCATCGCCGCAGTGACCGGATCCTCGCCGGCGGCCTGCGCCGCGGCGACGTCCTCCGCGCTCGCGTGCTGGTAGCTCAGGTTGCGCAGCTGCGCGTGCTGCTCCTCGGCCCTGGCAGCCTCCTCGGCCGAGCGGATCTGCACCAGCATCAGCGTGCGGGTGACATCGCCCTTGATGCGATCGAGCATGTCGCTGAACATCGAGAACGCGTCGTGCTTGTACTCCTGCTTCGGGTTCTTCTGCGCGTAGCTGCGCAGGTGGATCCCCTGGCGCAGGTGATCGAGCGCGGCGAGATGCTCTCGCCAGTGGGCGTCGAAGCTCTGCAGCATCACCGCGCGCTCGTACTGCCGCATGGCGTCGTCCTCGACGCGGGACACCTTGCCGTTGTAATGCTCGCGCG
The DNA here is from genome assembly GCA_044370615.1 of Burkholderiales bacterium. Classification (GTDB taxonomy): domain Bacteria; phylum Pseudomonadota; class Gammaproteobacteria; order Burkholderiales; family CAIKXV01; genus CAIKXV01. The sequence continues at coordinate 2,837 of JBIPNU010000369.1, read as the reverse complement.
CAGCGGCCAGCACGCGCTCGACCACCTCATCCTCGGCGATCTCGTCCTGGGCCTGCACCCACTCGCCCACCGGCGCATCGAGACCGAACTCCGAGGCAAGGAACTTGCCGAGGCTGTCGGCATCCCACTGCTCGTGCACGCTGCCCGGCGGGATGTACTGACCGATCACCGCGCGCAGCACGTCCTCGCGCATCGCGGTCACGGAAGCCTGCATGTCCTGCGAGGCGAGCAGTTCGTCGCGCTGCTGGTAGACCACCTTGCGCTGCTCGTTGGCGACGTCGTCGTATTCGAGCAGCTGCTTGCGGATGTCGAAGTTGCGGCCCTCGACCTTGCGCTGCGCGTTCTCGATCGCTCGCGTCACCCAGACGTGCTCGATCGGCTCGCCCTCGGGCAGCCGCAGCCGGGTCATGATCGCCGCCACGCGGTCGGAGGCGAAGATGCGCAGCAGCGGATCCTCGAGCGACAGGTAGAAGCGGCTGGAGCCCGGGTCCCCCTGCCGGCCCGAGCGTCCGCGCAGCTGGTTGTCCACCCGTCGCGACTCGTGCCGCTCGGTGCCGATGATGTGCAGGCCGCCGGCGGCCACGACCTCGTCGTGCAGCACCTGCCACTTCGCGCGCAGTTCGGCGACGCGCGCCTCGCGCTCGGCGGCCGGCAGCGTGGCGTCCTCGCGCAGCACGGCGATCTCGCGTTCGACGTTGCCGCCCAGGACGATGTCGGTTCCACGGCCAGCCATGTTGGTGGCGATCGTGACCATCCTCGGCCGCCCGGCCTGCGCCACGACATCGGCCTCGCGGGCGTGCTGCTTGGCATTGAGCACCTGGTGGGCGAGTCCCTCGCGCTCGAGCAGGCGCGAGACCAGTTCCGAGTTCTCGATCGACGTGGTGCCCACCAGCACCGGCTGGCCGCGCTCGTGGCAGTCGCGGATGTCGGCGACCACCGCGTCGTAGCGCTCCTTGGAGGTGCGGAACACCTGGTCCATGAGGTCGCGACGCACCATCGGGCGATGCGTCGGGATGATCACCGTCTCCAGCCCGTAGATGTCCTTGAACTCGTAGGCTTCGGTGTCCGCGGTACCGGTCATGCCCGCGAGCTTCTGGTACATCCGGAAGTAGTTCTGGAAGGTGACCGAGGCGAGCGTCTGGTTCTCGCTCTGGATGGACACGCCCTCCTTCGCCTCCACCGCCTGGTGCAGGCCGTCGGACCAGCGCCGACCGGGCATCAGCCGGCCGGTGAACTCGTCGACGATGATGACCTCGCCGTCCTGCACCACGTACTGCTGGTCGCGGTGGAAGAGCGCATGCGCGCGAAGGGCAGCGTTCAGGTGGTGCATCAGCTGGATGTTCGCCGCGGAGTACAGGCTTCCGCCCACCTCGAGCAGGCCCGCACCCGCCATCAGCTGCTCCGCATGTTCGTGGCCGGCCTCCGAGAGGATGATCTGCTGCTGCTTCTCGTCGACCCAGTAATCGCCCTCGCCTTCCTCTTCCTTCTGGCGCACGAGGCGCGGCACGATCCGGTCGACGCGCGCGTAGAGGTCGGTGACGTCGTCGGCCTGCCCGGAGATGATGAGCGGCGTGCGAGCCTCGTCGATCAGGATCGAATCGACTTCGTCGACGATCGCGTAGTTGAGCGGGCGCTGGCGCTTGTCCGCCAACTGGTACTCCATGTTGTCGCGCAGGTAGTCGAACCCGAACTCGTTGTTGGTGCCGTAGGTGATGTCGGCGGCGTAGGCGGTCTTCTTGTCGGCGCCCTCCTGCTGCGACAGGATCACGCCCACCTCCATGCCGAGGAAGCGGTAGAGGCGACCCATCCATTCGGCGTCGCGGCGGGCGAGGTAGTCGTTGACCGTCACCACGTGCACGCCGCGCCCGGCCAGTGCGTTGAGGTAGGCCGGCAGCGTGGCCACCAGCGTCTTGCCCTCGCCGGTACGCATCTCCGCGATCTTCCCGTGGTGCAGCGCCATGCCGCCGATCAGCTGGACGTCGAAGTGGCGCATGTCGAGCACGCGACGCGAAGCCTCGCGTACGACCGCGAAGGCCTCGGGCAGGAGCTGGTCGAGCGATTCGCCGGCGGCCACGCGCGCGCGGAAGGTCGCGGTGCGGGCGGTGAGCTCCGCGTCCGGCAGGTCGCGCAGGCCGCCCTCGAGCGCGTTGATGCGCGTCACGACCTGGCCGTAGCGCTTGAGCAGCCGCTGGTTGCGGCTGCCGAAGACCTTTTTGAAGAGTGTGGTGATCATCGCGATCTCGGATCCGGTGTCGCCGCCGGCGCGGCGGGGCGCGGGCGGGCTGGCGTGCGCGCGAGGGCGCGCGCCGGCATAACCCCGTAGTGTACCGCGACCTGCGGGCCGGCCCCTTTCGCAGCGAGGGTCGCTCAGCCCGCCCGGGCGAGGAAGCGGGCGGGGTTCTGCGCGATGCCGCGGTGGCGCACCTCGAAGTGCAGGTGCGGCCCGGTCGAGCGACCGCTGCTGCCCACATCGGCGATGCGCTGGCCGCGGCGCACGATGTCTCCGACCTTCACGTGCAGGGCCTGGGCATGCGCGTAGCGGGTGACCAGGTCGTTGCCGTGGTCGACTTCCACCATGCGGCCGTAGTGCGGGTGGAATTCGGCGACCACGACCACCCCGCTGGCCGCCGCGAGGATCGGCGTGCCGGGGTCGGCGAAGAAGTCGACCCCCTCGTGGAAGGCGTTGCGGCCGGTGAACGGGTCGATCCGCCAGCCGAAGTTCGACGACAGGTTGCCGTCGGTGACCGGAGTGCCGCTGGGCACGAAGGTTCTGCGGGCGAAATCGAGCGTGACGATCGACTCGATGATGCCCAGCCGTTCGGTACGGTCGTCCACCT
>JBIPNU010000368.1:0-3606 GCA_044370615.1 Burkholderiales bacterium | reverse complement strand
ACGAGCGCGTGCATGGATGCCTGGGCTGCGCAACGCTATCCCCCGCCCGCGGCGCTGGTGCGCGTCGAGCAGGGGCGCATCGATGCCGCACTGCTCGACCTGCCGCCGGTCGCCCGCTGGGTTCCGGCCCTGCTGCCCCCCGCGCAATCGGAGCCGACCACGACCCGCGTGGTCCCGGTACCGGGGCTGGGGGAGCGTCACGAGATCTCCGCCGGAATGCTCGCCAGCGCCGGGTGGCGGGTGGACGCAGCCGCGGTACCCGCCTTCGACGTGGACCGCCTGCAGGTGCTCCTGATGCGCCTGCCCGCCACGCTGGCCGCGCACGGCTGGCGGCTGCTGCGCGCCAAGGGCGCGCTGCAGACCCCGGCCGGCGGCCGCCTGGTGCAGTGGGCGGGGGGTCGCATCACCATCGAGCCGCTCGCCCTGCGCGAGGGCTCGCGCATCGAGCTGCTCGCCGATCGCGACGCCGTGCCCGAGGGCACGGCGGACGGCGCGGCAGCCTCGCCTGTCGGCTGGTCGGCGGTGGACGCCCTGCTGCTCGCCGCCCGCGCCGGCGCGGATTGATTGCGCAGGCACGCCAGCTCGCTGATCACGCGACGCGCCGAGCGCTGCGCGGTGCAGACCAGGACGCGGACATGGCCTCCGGCAGGAGGGGCCGCACTGCGGCTGCGAGGCAGAACCGGCCGCCCAGCGCGGCGCTCCCGCGCGCACGACCGTGCCAGGCCGGACCGACGCGGTCCGATCGCGCGGCGTGGACTCAGCCGCGCGCGGCGAGGCCGCGCTCGAGGAAATCGCGGTAGGCGCGACCGATCCCCTCCTCGAGCCCGACGGTCGGCCGCCAGCCCATCGCGCGCATGCGCGACACGTCGAGCAGTTTGCGCGGCGTGCCGTCGGGACGCGCGGGGTCGAAGACGAGCTCGCCGCGAAACCCCACCACGCGCGCAACCAGCGCGGCCAGCTCGCCGATGCTCACGTCCTCGCCACACCCCACGTTCGCGAACTCGCCCAGCTCGGCAGCGCTTGCGTTCTCCAGCAGGAACACGCAGGCATCGGCCAGGTCGTCGCTGTAGAGGAACTCGCGTCGAGGCGCGCCCGTTCCCCAGATCTCTACGCTCGCGCGTCCTGCCTCGCGCGCCTCGTGCATCTTGCGGATCAGCGCCGGCAGCACGTGCGAGTTGTCCAGGTCGTAGTTGTCGCCCGGCCCGTACATGTTCGTGGGCATCGCGGCGATGTAGTCGGTGCCGTACTGCGCGTTGTAGGCCGCGCACATCTTGAGCCCGGCGATCTTGGCGATCGCGTAGGGCTCGTTGGTGGGTTCCAGCGGGCCGGTGAGCAGGTGCTCCTCGCGCATCGGCTGCGGCGCGAGCTTGGGGTAGATGCAGCTCGACCCCAGGAACAGCAGCCGGCGTACGCCCCCGCGCCAGGCGGAGTGGATCACGTTGCTCTGGATGACCAGGTTCTCGTGGATGAACTGCGCGCGGAAGGTGTCGTTGGCGACGATGCCGCCGACCTTGGCCGCCGCGAGCACCACCGCGTCGATGCGCTCGGTGGCGAAGAAGGCGGCCACCGCCGCCTGGTCGAGCAGGTCGAGCTCCGCGCGGGTGCGGGTGACGAGGTTCGCGTAGCCGCCGCATTGCAGCCGACGAAGGATCGCCGAACCCACCAGCCCGCGATGGCCGGCGACGAAGATGCGCGCGTCCGGCGCGAGCAGCCTACTCATGGAAGTCGGGCGAGCGGTAGCCGTGCCGCCGCACCAGCTCGTCGCGCTCGGCCGAGCGCAGGTCCTCCTGCGCCATCTCGCGCACCAGTGCGGCGAAGTCGGTGCGCGGCCGCCAGCCCAGCCGCTCTCGCGCGCGCGTCGCATCGCCCAGCAGCGTCTCGACCTCGGCCGGACGGAAGTAGCGCGGGTCCACCGCCACCACCGTGCGTCCCGAGGCGTCCACGCCGACTTCGTCCACGCCGTGCCCTCGCCAGCTCAGCTCGATGCCGAGTTCGACCGCCACCGCCTCGACGAACTGGCGCACGCTGTACTGCACCCCGGTGGCCACCACGAAATCCTCGGGGCTGTCCTGCTGCAGCATCAGCCACATCGCCTCGACATAGTCGCGGGCATGGCCCCAGTCGCGCTTCGCATCCAGGTTGCCGAGGTACAGGCAGTCCTGCAGGCCGAGGCGGATGCGCGCGAGCGCACGGGTGATCTTGCGGGTGACGAAGGTCTCGCCGCGGATCGGGGACTCGTGGTTGAACAGGATGCCGTTGCAGGCATACAGGCCGTAGGCCTCGCGGTAGTTGACCGTGATCCAGTAGGCGTAGAGCTTGGCCACCGCGTAGGGCGAGCGCGGATGGAACGGCGTGGTCTCGCGCTGGGGGATCTCCTGGACGAGTCCGTACAGCTCCGAGGTCGAGGCCTGGTAGAAGCGGGTGCGGCGATCGAGGCCGAGGATGCGGATCGCCTCGAGCAGGCGCAGCGCGCCCAGCGCGTCGGAGTTGGCGGTGTACTCCGGCTCCTCGAAGGACACCGCGACATGGCTCTGCGCGGCGAGGTTGTAGATCTCGTCGGGCTGCACCTGCTGCACGATGCGCACCAGGCTGGAGGAGTCTGTGAGGTCGCCGTAGTGCAGGATGAACCGGCGATGATCGACATGCGGGTCCTGGTACAGGTGGTCGATGCGCGCGGTGTTGAAGAGCGAACTGCGGCGCTTGATGCCGTGCACCGTATAGCCCTTGCCGAGCAGGAATTCGGCGAGGTAGGCGCCGTCCTGGCCGGTGATGCCGGTGACCAGGGCGACCTTGCCGTTGCTTTCGGGAGCGGTCATCGCGACGTCCTGAAGTGGGTGGGCGAAGCCCGGGGTCGGGTGTGCGGGTGATGCCGGTGATGCGGATCGTGCCGACCGCGCGGATCGCGCGGGCGACGGGGTCGGCGGCCCGCCGGTGGCGCGAGGATCGCGCGGTCGATCAGCCGCGGGGCTCGGACCAGAATCGGCCGCCGGTCGCCCAGTCGCTCTTGCGCACGTCGTGGTAGACGATGTCGACCGATTCGGGGCCGACGCCCAGAACGCGACAGGTCTCGACGGTGATGGCCAGCGCAAGCTCGCGTTTCTGCTCCTGGGTGCGGCCTTCGAACAGCTTGATCTCGATCATCGGCATGGCGGGCTCCGGGCGCGGGTGGGCGCCGGCACGACCCGGCCGCCCCGGAGGACGGCGATGGCGCCAGGCGCAACGAACCTCCATTGTAATGAACGCACGCGACGATGCCCTACGACAGTCGACCGCCACCTCGCCTCGGCTCGCCCGGCGTGCCCCGGCGGCGCATAATCGGCGCCTGCCCGTGCCGGCCTGCGTGCGGGCCACCGCTCCGGACACGATCGACGATGCCCCCGCCCTGCCCTGCCCGACGCTGCCACCTGTCCTGGCACCGTTGCGCCCGCCCGGGTTCACGGCCGGAGCCGCGGAGCAGCCGCGCGGATCGGGGCGACGCCCGGGTCGAGGCGGTCGCGCCACCTCCGCCGCGGCGCGGCCCGTGCCGCGCGAGCGGCCGCGGGGACTCGCGATGAGCGACCCGGGCGCGATGGCCGGGCGCGCCGCGCGCTGGCGCGCCGGCCAGCC